>NZ_PDZH01000042.1 GCF_002735695.1 Chitinimonas sp. BJB300 | reverse complement strand
AATCGGCACGATGTTCCTGCACCATACGCACCGCACGTTCGCGAACTTCCGGGGAAAAGGGGGTCGTCTTCTTCATGGCACTATTCTCTATGATCAAGAAGCCTCCTCAAAACCCGGGGCGGTTCAGGATCGTTTCGCCGGACCAATCAAAGCGCTGATCGAGGAATCCCCGTCGTTTGGTTATCGCACGGTGGCGCATTTGCTGGGTTTCAACAAGAACACCGTGCAGCGGGTGTTTCAATTGATGGGCTGGCAAGTGCGGAAACGGCCGATAGGTTTTCGTCCCCGTATCCAGGCGCTACCTTCTGTTGCCACGGCGCCCAACGAGCGCTGGTCGACTGATCTATGCCGTGTTTGGGCTGGACGAGATGGCTGGGCCACATTGGCGTTGGTGATGGATTGCCACATGCGGGAGTTACTGGGCTGGCATCTATCGAGGAGTGGCAAAGCGAGTACTGCCAGCAATGCGTTGGAGCAAGCCTTGATTGCCCGCTTCGGTACCTTGGGTCGTGTACCGCAGCCATTCTTGCTGCGCAGCGACAATGGTTTGGTCTTCACCAGCCGGGCGTATACCGCCTTGGTGCGTAGCTATGGTTTGCGGCAGGAGTTCATCACCCCACATTGCCCGCAGCAGAACGGCATGGTGGAGAGAGTGATCCGGACGCTGAAGGAACAGTGCGTGCATCGCTACCGGTTCGAGACCTTGCAGCATGCCAGCCGGGTGATTGCGGACTGGATACAGTTTTACAACCATAGAAGGCCGCACCAGGCACTGAAGATGAAAACCCCTGCGGCGATGTATACATTAGCTGCTTAACCTGTGCAGGTTTCGCTGGGTCATTACACGAAATCAGTCCACTAGCCCTGGCTGTAGATGCCCACTTCATCCTAGGTTCGCTTCTAGGCAGTAAGCGCGCCAGCCCAAACACTATCGAGAAGCTGGTCTGGACGCTACGGGAGAGCGCATTTCATCTCTGTGCCGGCGAGAAGGCCAAGAAGCACGGCTACCTTCAACATAAGGCGTGCTTCTTGTAACTAACTATGGCACTAGCTTTTAGCTAACTTGGCGCGGATTTAACTAATCGTGGCACCCGACAACAACAATCCTCAAAATTACACATCTATATTCCGCGCAATCAACGCGTTCTGCTCAATAAACGCCCTTCGTGGTTCGACGTTGTCGCCCATGAGTGTAGTGAAAATGTCATCTGCTGCCATGGCATCTTCGATTTGTACCTTCATGAGACGGCGTACAGTTGGGTCCATGGTTGTTTCCCACAACTGACTTGGGTTCATTTCACCCAGACCTTTGTAGCGCTGTACAGTCATATTGCGGCGGACTTCATTGAGTAGCCAATCCAGCGCTTCGCCGAATTCGGTGACTTTTTTGTGGTTGTCGCCACGACGCACCGCCGCATCTTCGCCCAACAAGTCATTCAGTAAATCAGCTGTACGTCGTAGTTGCTGGTAATCGCCTGAATGAAGAAAATCATGGTCTAGATATTGGATGGCAATGTTGCCGTGCACTGTCTTTTGCAGGCGCAAAATCCATGCGTCGTTTTTGTCATCATGGTAGGGCTCCAACACAAAGGCTGGGTCTGCCATGGCGGTCATCAACACTTGTGCTGATTGTTGTGCTTTGGCTTCGCTACTCATATCCAGTGCTGGCACTTTGAGCAACGCATACAGTACCGTTGGGTCGAGCAAGCGTTTTTCGCGTTCGATTACGGCCTGTGCAAGCAAGTACTGGCGGGCAATAGCATCCAATGCTTCGCCTTCAATCACGGCGACACCTTCTCGCGGCAACAACTGCGCACCGTTCAAAGCCAGCTTGAGCAGGTACTGGTTCAGTTCTTGGTCGTCTTTCTGGTATTGCTCGTTCTTGCCATGCTTCACTTTGTAAAGCGGAGGTTGTGCAATGTAGATGTATCCACGTTCAACCAGTTCGGGCAATTGCCGATACAGGAAAGTGAGTAGCAAGGTACGGATGTGGGCACCATCTACGTCGGCATCCGTCATGATGATGATGCGGTGATAGCGCAGTTTGGCGAGGTCGAAGTCGTCTTTACCTATACCACAGCCTAGAGCAGTGATCAGCGTGGCAATCTGTTCGCTGGAAATCAGCTTGTCGAACCTTGCACGTTCTACGTTCAACACCTTGCCACGTAGGGGAAGAATGGCTTGAAATTTACGATCGCGTCCTTGTTTGGCGGAACCGCCAGCTGAATCACCCTCAACGATGTAGATTTCGCAGAGCGCAGGGTCCTTCTCCTGGCAGTCGGCCAGTTTGCCCGGCAAGCCTAAGCCATCCATCACGCCCTTACGGCGAGTCAGTTCACGTGCACGACGTGCTGCATCACGAGCGCGGGCGGCTTCAACAATTTTACCGACAATGATTTTGGCTTCGAGAGGATTTTCTTGCAGGAAATCGTTCAGCGTTTGGCTTATCACTTCGTTAACGACAGGGCCAATCTCGCTGGAAACCAATTTGTCTTTGGTTTGGCTGCTGAATTTTGGGTCGGGTAACTTAACGCTAAGTACGCAAGTCAGGCCTTCACGCATATCGTCGCCAGCGGTTTCAATCTTTGCCTTTTTGGCCAACTCGCTTTTTTCGATATAGCCATTCAGCGTACGTGTCATCACTTGGCGTAAAGCTGTCAGGTGGCTGCCACCATCACGCTGAGGGATGTTATTGGTGAAACATTGCACCGATTCCTGGTAGGAGTCGTTCCACTGCATGGCCACTTCAACACTCATTCCATCTTTTTCACCCAAGGCGTAGAAGATTTTAGAGTGCAGTGGATTCTTGTTACGGTTCATGTATTCGACGAAGCCCTTCACACCACCTGAGTAGCTGAAGTTCTCTTCTTTACCCGTACGACGGTCGATCAAGACGATCGCAACACCATTATTTAGGAAACTGAGCTCACGAATCCGTTTGGCCAGAATATCGAAATGGAATTCAACCAGACCAAAAGTTTCCACTGAGGCCAAAAAATGTACTTCTGTACCACGGTGTTCGGTATTGCCCACCACTTTTAACGGCTCTACCCGGTCACCACGGCGAAATTCCATACTGTGGACTTTCCCATCCCGGCGAACGGTCAGACGCAACCAGTCGGATAACGCATTGACTACCGACACACCTACACCATGTAAGCCGCCTGATACCTTGTAGCTGTTCTGGTCGAATTTACCGCCGGCGTGTAACTCGGTCATAACGATTTCAGCAGCAGAGCGTTTGAATTCGTCTTCTTCCTTGATAGCAGTGGGGATACCACGACCGTTATCTTCCACGGAGATGGAGTTATCTGGGTGGATGATGACCTTGATGTCGTTGCAATGACCTGCCAATGCTTCATCGATGGCGTTATCCAACACTTCGAACACCATATGGTGCAAGCCAGTGCCGTCTTGCGTATCACCAATGTACATGCCTGGGCGTTTACGTACAGCCTCCAGGCCTTTCAACATTTTGATACTGTCTGCGCCGTATTCTTGATCGCTCATCGCTTATCCACCTGGTGCTATCTGGGTTTCGTTGAGCCTCACAAACCCTGTGAAAACAACAACTTCCCTGTACTGATAAAAATACTAAAGCCGGCCATTATGTGGCCGGCTCCGTCTTGCTGCCTTGACGTCTAAATACGCATTGGCATCACAACGTATTTGAAATTGGGCTCTTCTGGCACAGTAACCAAGGTACTGCTAGTGGCATGGTCACCAAATGCGAACACAAGTGCTTCATGGTCCAGATTGGTTAGCACATCAAGTAAATAGCCAATGTTGAAGCCAACATCAAGTGGATCTCCTTGATACGCAATTTCCAACTCTTCAGTCGCTTCTTCTTGCTCGCTGTTGTTACAGATGATCTTCAGTGTGCCATCACTAAGGACTAAACGCACCCCCCGGAATTTCTCGTTCGACAAAATGGCGGCTCGCTGTAAGGACGCCAATAACTGGAGCCGATTCAGCGGTACCAGTTTGTCGTTACCACTTGGCACAACCCGATTGTAATCCGGGAACTTGCCATCGACGACTTTTGAGTGAATCACGATATTACCGAAGGAGAACTTGACCTGATTCTGACCAATTTCAATGGTTACTTCATCGTCAATGTCAGCCAGCAACTTGTAAAGCTCAAGGATGGTTTTGCGTGGCAGGATGACTTCGTTGCGTTCAACGCTGTTTTCGATATTGCTGCCGACATATGCCAAACGATGCCCATCTGTCGCGATCAGTTTGAGTTCATGGCCATCAGTCACCATGAACAGACCATTCAGATAGTAACGGATGTCCTGATGCGCCATAGCAAATTGTACTCGGCTGATCAGGTTCTTCAGCTGACTTTGTGGCAGCTTGATCACGCTCTTTACGTTGGTATCAATCGCTAATTTCGGAAAATCCTGAGCTGGCAAAGTCTGTAAATTGAAACGGCTTTTGCCCGCTCTGACGGTTAGACGGCTATCGTCTTGGTCAAGACTGACCGATGCGCCATCAGGAATAGCGCGCAGGATATCTTGAAATTTTTTGGCTGAAATTGTCAGTTGGAAATCGCCGCCTTCGCTGTGTGCGTGGTCAGTCGTGATCTGGATTTCCAGGTCGGTAGCCAAAAAGGTGAGTTGGCTGTTTTGTTTGGCAATCAAGACATTGGACAAGATTGGCAAAGTATGTCGACGCTCAACAATACCGGTAACCATAGTCAACGGCTTGAGGAGAGAATCGCGATCTGCTTGTATCAGCAACATAAGTAAGTAGTTCCTGAAGATAGATAAATAAAGGTCGATGTTTTCTGTGGAAAACTGATTTTCCCGTTTTACTTCAAGGCGTTGCCTAAAAATTCCCCTGTGCGTATCTTTGCATTATCGCTGTGAGTCGTTTGTGGTGCCTTTTTTTGCTCACTGCTTAAAACTGACTTACCCACATTTTCTACTGCTTTATGTACAAACTTCCTAGTTACGCAAAATCTGCGCAAGAACGTTGTAATCGTGGTTCATCGTTGCATCTGTTTGTCTCAGCGAAGCAATGGTTTTACAGGCATGAAGCACCGTTGTGTGATCACGGCCACCAAAGGCCTCACCAATGGCTGGAAGGCTCATTTGTGTCAGATCTTTGGCGAGAGCCATGGCAATTTGACGCGGACGGGCGATGTCACGGGTCCGCTTCTTCGAATGCATATCCGAGATTTTGATTTTGTAGAAATCAGCAACGGTTTTCTGGATGTTCTCAACAGAAATTAACTTGTTGCCCGACGCCAAAATGTCTTTCAGGGCTTCCTTGGCCACCTCCAAGGTGATCTGCTCGCCAGTAAAACGTGAGTACGCCAGTACTCGTTTCAATGCGCCCTCAAGCTCACGTACATTCGAACGAATGTGTTTAGCAATAAAGAAAGACACGCTTGAATCGAGCTTGAACCCATCTGATTCGGCTTTCTTGTGCAGAATCGCTACCCGCATTTCAAGTTCGGGCGGTTCGATGGCGACGGTCAAGCCCCAGCCAAAACGGGAAATCAGCCGATCTTCTATGCCCTCGATCTCTTTTGGGTAGCGATCTGACGTGATGATTACTTGGCGATGGCCTTCAATCAGAGCATTGAAGGCATAGAAAAATTCTTCTTGTGTGCGATTTTTGCCAGAGAAGAACTGAATATCATCGATCAGTAAGAGATCAAGCGAGTGGTAGTAGCGCTTGAATTCATCGAAAGCTTTGTGCTGATAGGCGCGTACGACGTCCGCCACATAACGTTCCGCATGGATATAGCGGATTTTGGCTTGCGGATTGTGCTGATGCATGTAATTGCCGATAGCCTGGATCAAGTGCGTCTTACCAAGACCTACGCCGCCATAGACAAACAGCGGGTTGTAGGCAGTGCCAGGATTTTCAGCAATTTGTATAGCTGCCGCCCGTGCCAATTGGTTGGCCTTACCTGTCACCAATGTGTCGAAAGTGAACGACGGATTCAGTCGCGTTGTTTCATTGGCAGGCGCAATTTGACGCGCAGGTGTTGGCCTTGCGGAAGGTTGCGCCTCTACTTCTACCGCATTGCCGTTACTGACGGGGCTGTTGTTGTCCGAGCGAATGGACACCGGCGGTGTGCGCGGTTTTTCGCTAACACGCAGCTCAATCGCCATTGACTCCCCAAAGAACTCATCAGCGTACTTTTCGATGCGGCCGAGAAAGCGATCGCGGACAAATTGCAGAGAGAACTGGTTAGGCGCGTACAACGCCAAAGCGTCGCTCTCAACCGAGAATGAAAGCGGCTTGATCCAGGTGTTGAACTGTTGAGCGGACAATTCGTCTGCGAACCGAGCAAGGCAACTCGGCCAAAACTGTTCGACGGGTGACATCATGTATTGGAATCTTGCGGCGCGGCCGGTGTTGTGCGAACGGCGTATATCGCGGCTAACCCTCTAATGGTACAAACGAGGTGCGCGGCCGGTGCGTGCGAGCTGGCAGCTTGAGAAGCCTGCTGGCTACATTGATCGACCGCCTATTTTAGTCACTTTCCCCAGGCTTATCCACAGGCAAATCAAAATAAGGGCATTGACAGATATAGGCTTTTTCCGTCTAATTGCGCGTTTCTTCACAAGACACGCCTTAGGGGCATTGCCATGAAACGTACTTATCAACCCTCTGTGATTCGTCGCAAGCGTACCCACGGCTTTTTGGTGCGCAGCCGTACCCGTGGTGGTCGCGCCGTTCTGGCAGCACGCCGCGCCAAGGGCCGTCATAGCCTGTCGGTCTGAGCTGACGATTGTCGCAGTGCTTCACCAGGCAGCAACGCCTGTTAAAAACGGATGAGTTTTCATCCGTTTTTAGTTTACGGCGTAATCAAGCCAATGCTTTCTTCCAAGTCTGGGTTCTGCCTAATCAGCTGGGGCGAGCCAGACTCGGCTTAGTTGTTGGTAAGAAAGTTGAACGCCGTGCTGTGGGACGCAACTTCATTAAGCGCACAGTACGAGAGCATTTCCGCCGTGAAGCTGCTTCGTTGGTCGGGTTGGACTTGGTGGTGCGGGCAAAGCGTTCGTTCCATCGGAGCGAAGCCCCGCAAGCGCAAGCTGCCCTGCTGAAACTGTTTGCCCGTTTCGCCACATGTCCCGTCTCCTGATAGCACTGGTTCAGCTTTACCGTTACGCAATTAGCCCCTTTCTTGGTCCGAACTGCCGCTTTACGCCGACCTGTTCTCAGTACGCGATAGACGCCCTGCGCTGTCATGGCGCGAGGCGCGGCGGATGGCTTACAATCCGCCGGCTTTGCCGCTGCCACCCTTGGGGTGGCCACGGGCACGATCCTGTGCCCTGATCTCCGATGAGAAATTCCGCGCATGGATACCAAACGCCTTATTGTTTTTGTTGTGCTGTCTGTTGCCATCCTATTTGGTTGGCAACAATGGTTCGCGCCTAAAATAGTCCCCGGTGCTGCCCCATCTTTGAGCAGTCAGCCAGGTAGCGTCACCACCGTTACGGCGGCGGCCACACCTCCTGCAGTAACAGAAGCCCCCGGTAAATTGCAAAACGGCGGACGCATCAAGGTCAACACGGATGTGATGCAAGCTGAAATCGACACCATGGGTGGGGATCTCCGTAAGCTGACGCTGACGCAGCATGGCCAACATGAAGATGTCAAGACCCCCTTCGTGTTGTTTCAAGAAGGGCCGGAACATGTGTATGTAGCGCAAACGGGCTTGATCAAAGCAGGCATGCCTAATCTGCCTACGCATCGCACCTTGTTTACGGCTAAAGACAGCTTGATGGTGCTGCAGCCCGGTTTCAATAGTGTCAGCTTGCGTCTGGAAGCGCCTGAAGTCGATGGTGTAAAGGTCGCAAAGATCTACACATTCAAGCGTGGCAGCTACGTTATTGATGTAAAGCATGAAGTAACCAATGGTCGTAAAGAACCATTGGATGTCGAGGCTTATTTCCGGTTGATGCGTGATGGCAAAGAGCCTAGAGGTAGTGGTGGGCATCTTGGCGCCTCTACATTTACTGGACCCGCTGTTTATACCGGCGAGACCAAATTCCAAAAGGTAGCCTTCAAGGATATCGACAAAGGTGAACCTAAGTATGCAAAGAGCGGCAAGGATGGCTGGATTGCCATGCTGCAGCATTACTTTGCGAGTGCATGGTTGTTGTCGCCTAATGGCTTGAACAATACCTGCGGTACGACGGACTGCCGTTTTGTGGTGGAGCGTGTCGGTGATTTGTATTCGGCAGGCGCCATTGTCAAGGTGCCGACGATTGCGCCGGGCGCGACAGGCGTAGTTGATGTGCCTTTGTATGCAGGCCCGCAAGAGACACGAGCTTTGGAAGCCGCCGCGTCCGGCCTGGATTTGGTCAAGGACTACGGTATCTTCACCGTTTTGGCTAAGCCTATGTTCTGGGTGCTGGATAAGATCCATGCCCTTGTGGGTAATTGGGGCTGGGCCATTGTCATCTTCACGCTGCTGATCAAGCTCGCTTTCTATCCTTTGTCGGCGGCATCCTACCGTTCTATGGCGAAGATGAAAAAGCTGGCTCCGCGCATGCAGAAGATGAAGGAACAGTACGGCGACGATCGGATGAAGTTCCAGCAAGCAGTGATGGAGATGTACAAGCAGGAAAAAGCCAACCCGATTGCTGGGTGTTTACCTGTGTTGGTGCAGATTCCGGTGTTTATGGGCTTGTACTGGATGCTACTGGCAGCGGTGGAATTACGTCAGGCACCGTGGATACTGTGGATTCACGACTTGTCTGTTGCTGACCCTTACTATGTACTACCCATCTTGATGGCTATCTCGATGTATGTGCAGACCTTGCTGAATCCACCAGCTGCTGATCCGATGCAAGATAAGATGATGAAGATCATGCCGCTCGTGATGTCGGTGATGTTCATTTTCTTCCCTGCTGGTCTTGTATTGTACTGGGTGGTGAATAACCTCTTCTCCATCGGTCAGCAGTGGTATATCACTCGCATGATTGAGGGTGAGGACAAGGCGAAAGCCAGGTAAGTTGTTCTTCCCATCAGTTGAAAAAGCCCGGCTTTGCCGGGCTTTTTCTTATATGACCGGTTCAAGGTTTTTCTAAGGATCTGTACGTTCTGTTTTGAGCGGCTGTTAGCAAAGTGAAGCGCAGCACAAAAACCGGAATGTACGTGTGGATACATGAGGTTGCGAACTGCTTGGTGCGAAGCACCCTAGCGGTTCGGCGTCTCCCTTGCGGGGGCTTTCGAGCAGCACATGAGATCTGATCACGGCTGAGCAGTAAGATTTGAACTAGTTCCAAGGGATGATTATCACGTATCCCTCTTCCTCATGTTTTTTGCCGGCCACTGCTATGACCCAATTGCCTAACCGAGACACCATTGCCGCTATTGCCACTGCGCCCGGACGCGGCGGGGTAGGTGTAGTCAGAATATCTGGTAGTAACCTTACCGAATTGGCTGTGATTTTGGCGGGTAAGCCGCTCAAACCACGCTATGTGCACTATGTGGATTTTCGCGCTGGCGATGGTGAACTGATTGACCAAGGGTTGGCAATCTTCTTTCCTGGTCCACACTCCTTTACCGGTGAAGATGTATTGGAACTCCAAGGCCATGGCGGCCCGGTAGTGATGCAGATGCTATTGCGACGCTGCCTTGAATTGGGGACTCGCTTAGCCGAGCCCGGTGAGTTTACCCGCCGTGCATTCTTAAACGACAAGCTTGATCTGGCCCAGGCCGAAAGCGTGGCGGATCTGATTGATGCGGGTTCCGAATCGGCAGCACGGTCTGCGTTGCGGTCATTGGCAGGTGCTTTTTCTACCGAGATTCATACCCTGGTAGAACAGTTGATCAATTTACGAATGTTGGTCGAGGCTACCCTGGACTTTCCTGAGGAGGACATCGATTTCCTTGAAGCAGCAGATGCCAGAGGGAAATTGGCGGGCATCCACGCTCAACTCGACAGGGTAGCGCGTACTGCCAAACAGGGCAGCCTGCTACGGGAAGGCATGCATGTCGTATTGATTGGCCAACCCAATGTGGGTAAGTCGAGTTTGATGAATGCGCTAGCAGGAGAAGAGGTTGCCATTGTTACAGATATTGCCGGCACCACGCGCGATACGGTACGTGAACTCATTCAGCTTGATGGCGTACCCATGCATATCATTGATACGGCTGGGCTACGTGAGACTAACGATACGGTAGAAAAAATCGGCATCGAACGAACCTGGGGGGCGGTTCAAAAGGCTGATCTAGCGTTGCTGCTGATCGATAGCCGCGAGGGAATAACTGAACACGATCGAATAATTCTCGCCCGCTTGCCCGATACATTACCGCGCGTGCATGTATTCAATAAGGTTGATTTGACCGGGGAGTCGGTAGGCCATGCCGAGGAAGATGGCCACGCTGTATTGCGTTTATCCGCCAAGGCGGGGCTGGGGCTCGACGAGTTGAAACATACCTTGCTGAAAATGGTTGGCTGGGGTGGGAGTGATGCGGGCATTTTTCTGGCGCGAGAGCGCCACCTTGATGCGATTCGTAGGGCTGGCCAACATTTGAATACCGCGGCATTGGTTTGGCAACAGGTTGAACTGTTTGCCGAAGAGCTGCGGATCGCACAAAACGATTTGGCATCCATTACGGGTGAGTTCAGCGCTGATGACTTGTTGGGCGAGATATTTAGCCGCTTCTGTATTGGAAAATAACCACAACCGTTGCAAGAAGCGATGAGGCCCCTGGGGTTTGCTTCCCTAGGTTGGGAAAGCATGTTTGAATAGGGCTATCGTTCAAACGCTTGTTTGAATTGGCATTCATTGTTGCCATGCAAGCAAGCAAGCGAGTAATCAGAGTTGGTTATCCGCCAGCACTTCTTCACCTCGCCACTATCCGTGGCGAAATGCCGAACTCTTTTGGGTTCAAACACTCGTTGCTAATAGGGTGTTGCATGCCTGTTCGTCACTCGCGAAGTTGTTGTAAAAACGATTGCACAGCCTTGATCAGAGGGTCACAACGTTCGAAATACACAGGTATCCACGTACATTGTGGGTCCTGCTTGCTGTGAGCTTTTGAACAGGTGCTTGGGGGTTCGCCTCTTGCAATCGTTCTTCCACGATCTTCAAGACTCGACGGGGGCGACCATGATTGTCCCTGCGCTGTTTGTACCCAAGCACGTGTGTTCCGACCCCGCGATAGCGGGCTTCGTTTCCAAATCCAAGGCGAGTGGGTGTTTCTGCCGCCTTCGATTTGGAAATGAATCAAGGCGAGGTGTTTGAAATGAAAATTGCCATCCCTAAGGAGTCGGCAACGCGGGAGACACGCGTGGCTGCTACACCCGAGACAGTAAAGAAGTACATAGCGCTGGGCCATGTGGTTACCGTGCAAAGCGGTGCCGGCGTCGCCTCGGCGATTCCTGATACGGCTTTTTTCGAGGCTGGTGCTGCCATTGCAGCCGACTATGCCGCTACGGTGCAGGATGCCGATATTGTCTTCAAGGTACGCTCACCCGCCGCAGAGGAAATCGGTGCACTGAAGTCGGGCGCTGCTGTCATTGCCCTTACCGACCCGCATCGCAATGCGTTATTAGCCGACTACGCCGCCAAGCAGCTCGACATTTATGCGATGGAATTGGTACCGCGCACTACTCGCGCTCAGGCAATGGATGTGTTGTCGTCACAAGCCAATATCGCAGGCTACAAGGCTGTGCTCTTGGCTACGGAGTTCTACCCACGTTTTTTTCCCATGATGATGACGGCCGCTGGCACGGTTAAGCCTGCGCGTGTGCTGATTCTGGGCGCAGGTGTGGCTGGCTTGCAGGCAATTGCTACGGCTAAGCGACTGGGGGCGGTGGTCGAAGCCTTTGATGTACGGCCTGCTGCCAAGGAACAGGTTGAATCGTTAGGTGGCAAGTTTGTGGAAGTGCCGCTGAACGAAGCGGAAAAAAAGCAGGCTGAGACGGCAGGTGGCTATGCACGCGAAATGTCGGATGACTATAAGGCCCGTCAGGCTGCGCTGGTAGATAAGCATGCGCGTAACGCCGACATAGTCATTACCACAGCGCTGATTCCGGGCCGGCCGGCACCCGTGTTGATCAAACCGGAAACCGTGGCAGGTATGAAGCCAGGTGCCGTGCTGATTGACCTTGCTGTGGAAAACGGCGGTAACTGCCCACTGTCGCAACTCAATGAAGTGGTGACGACGGACAATGGGGTGAAGCTGGTGGGATACGCCAACCTACCGGGTTTGGTTGCAGCGGATGCTTCGGCGCTCTATGCGCGTAACCTGTTCAATTTCGCCGGTCTGATTCTGGATATGGAAAAAGGCTATGTCGTGAACCGCGAAGATGACATCGTCGCGGCCAGCTTGGTGACGCATGGCGGCCAAGTGCTATTCGGTAAATCGGCTTAAACAACAATGCGTTCAGGGGAACCCTATGAATACAACTGAAACCGTCGCCCAGGCTGCCACGGCAGTCGTAGCCAGCTTGCCGGTTGAGCAGCTGGTGCAAACGCCTTTTGTTGCTACCTTCACTATTTTCGTGTTGGCGATTTTCATTGGCTACCACGTGGTGTGGAGTGTTACGCCCGCCCTGCATACACCGCTGATGGCGGTTACCAATGCGCTGTCTTCCATCATTGTTGTCGGTGCTGTGTTGCAGACAGTGGATATCGGTGGGCAGCAGATCACCCTGACTTCGGTGCTGGGGGCTGTCGCGGTATTTCTGGCCAGTGTGAATATCTTCGGCGGTTTCGCGGTGACTTCGCGGATGCTGGAAATGTTCAAGAAAAAGAAGAAGTGAGGCGGCCAAGATGAATGCAATTGCGCAATACGCCGACTGGATTTACCTCGTCGCAGCGGTACTTTTCATTCTTACTCTCAAGGGGCTGTCCAGCCCAACCGGGGCCATTACCGGTAATCGCTATGGCATGGTGGGGATGGCCTTGGCGGTGCTGGTTACGTTGGTTATCGCACCCAGCCCTAACTTCGCTCTGATAGGGCTGGCGATGATCGCAGGCGCGGTGATCGGTGTCTATCGCGCCAAGACGGTGCCGATGACCCAGATGCCTGAAACCGTAGCGTTGATGCATTCGCTGGTCGGCTTGGCTGCTGTGTTGATTGCGCTGGCAGCTGTGCATAACACCGACCAGCACCACACAACGGTGCAGCGGATAGAGTTGTTCATCGGCTGTTTTATTGGCGGTATTACCTTTACAGCTTCGGTGGTGGCGTGGGGCAAGCTCAGCGCCAAACTGGCGGCAAAACCACTCAAGGGTGGATGGGTGAAACCGGTTCAGATTGTCCTGGCGCTTGGCATGCTGGGTTTTGGTGCCCACTACTTTATTACCGAGTCACTGGCTTCCTTTTGGGTAATGACAGGATTCTCGGTTGTGCTGGGTTACTTCCTGATCGCGCCTATTGGTGGGGGCGACATGCCTGTCGTGGTGTCCATGCTTAATAGTTACTCGGGTTGGGCGGCGGCAGGTATCGGTTTCACTCTAGGGAATTCGGTGCTGATTATTGCAGGTTCGTTGGTGGGTTCATCCGGTGCAATTCTTAGTTACATCATGTGCAAGGCGATGAATCGCTCGCTATTGAATGTGATTTTCGGTGGCGGCATGGGGGGCGATGCTGCTGCCGTTGCTGGCAGTGGAGAGGTGGTGCAGCGTCCATACAAATCGGGGTCGTCCGACGATGCTTCCTTCATGATGGGTAATGCGGATTCGGTAGTGATTGTGCCAGGTTATGGCTTGGCCGTATCACGCGCCCAGCATGCGCTACAGGAATTTGCCAATGCCTTGACTGCCAAGGGTGTCACCGTGCGCTACGCTATCCACCCTGTAGCAGGCCGTATGCCGGGCCATATGAATGTGCTGTTGGCCGAGGCTGAGGTGCCGTACGAGCAAGTGCAGGAAATGGAAGAAATCAACGCAGACTTTGGCAATACCGATGTCGTGTTGGTGATTGGCGCCAACGATGTGGTTAACCCCGCGGCGCAAAAAGACAAGCAAAGCCCCATTTATGGCATGCCGATTCTTGAAGCCCATAAGGCACGAACGGTGATTGTGGTGAAGCGGTCAATGAGCGCTGGCTATGCGGGGCTCGACAACGATCTCTTCTATATGGACAAGACCATGATGGTGTTTGGCGATGCCAAGAAGGTGGTGGAGGACATGATAAAAGGAGTGGGGCACTAAGAACTTGCCTAAAGTCTACTGCGCGTTGGCAATATGGCGTTGAAAACACCCTCGGAATGCTCATTTACCCTGTGTAAACTCCGCTTCCTCGGCTGTTTTCGCCTTATCTTGCCTTAGCTCGCGAGACTTTAGACAGGTTCTAAGCACCTGTCTAAAGCGGTTGCACGGGTTACCCGGCATAGGATGTTTACTGTATGCCGGGCCTAACACTGCGATGCCTGTGGGCAACGCGGTAAGCAGAGTTAGCGAAGAGTAAAGCGCTGATTACTGCCGTTGTGACAGTCCCACATCACTAGACGTGCACCATTGCCGGTTTGCTTACCTTCGACGTCTAAACAACGGTTGTTGAGCGAACTGTAAATCTGCTGTCCGGAAAAACGCCATTGTTGGTTTTGCCCGCCGGTACAACGGTAAGCGATAACTGGTGCACCATTGCCATAATTGCCGCCTGCGATATCCAGGCAATAGGCACCAGCTTTCAGTTGGCCGTCTTCGTAACGGATACGCTGGTTTTCCCTGCCATGGCAGTCCCATAGTTGTAAAGGAGCTCCTTCACGTACTCCTCCGCTGATGTCCAAGCAGCGGCCACCGTCACCGACAACCATGTCGCCTGTTTTTTTCTTCTGTTTTTCCTTTTTGTGCTGCTTATGGGCGTAGTACCCAGCAGCAGATACGGCAGCCACTGCCGCAGTACCAATCAAAACGTCTTCGGTAGACATATTGCCGCAACCCGCCAGGGATAGGGCTACCGCGCTGGCGATTAGTATTTCTCTCATGGTGTGCTTCATCTTTGTGGAACGGTGAAAATTCAAAATTGAATGGACATCAAAGCCTGCATGCAATCGTTGGCAACGATGCTTGTAAGGGTGGTCTAAGAATCTGTTCAAGAACTTAGGGCGCAGCGGTCAGCACGGTGAAGTGCCGTCTAAAAACCGGAAGGTCCTCAGGTACTTCTGGATTTTGAGTCTGATCACGACAGCGCTCTAAGTTCTTGAACAGGTTAATAAGACTTTAATGAGCGAACTTAGTCGGTAAAAATGAAGTTTTGTTCGCGGAAAGCTACAACTACGAGGCTTTCCCTTGCTTGCACCTGTTATGACTGGCAATACTGAATTCCCATTCTGGAGACTTCCATGGCGATCACTTTCTATGCGGCATCAGGTTCACCATTTGTATGGCGTGTTTGGTTGGCCCTGGAACATAAGGGTTTGGCCTATGGGTTGAAGGTGCTGTCTTTTTCGGGGGGAGATCTTAAAACACCCGAGTTCCGCGCCATCAACCCACGAGGACGCGTGCCTTGCCTCGCCGATGGTAGTTTCACTTTGTATGAGTCGGCCGCCATTGTGGAATACCTTGATGAGGCTTATCCGGCCAAGCCGGTACTACCCGGTAATGCACAAGCCAAGGCGAGGCTCCGCCGCCTGATTGCAGAGACCGACTGGTATCTCGATAAAGCGGTTGGTACGGTTGGGGATGAAATTCTGTGGAAGACTGGCCCCGCTGATGAGGCCAAGCTGGCTGCAGCGTTACAGCAAATTCACACCGAGCTGGAATTTTTTAGTGGTGAGTTGCGTGGTGATTGGTTAGGGGACCAGCTATCGGCAGCTGATTATGCGCTTTACGCCACGCTGGCTTTCCTGCTGCGTGTAGTTGGGAAGAAGCGACCTGATTTAGGCGTAGAGGCAAGCATGCCTGCGCGTTTGATGGATTGGAAACGGCGTATTGAATCGTTGCCTTACTACCAAAAGACCTACCCCCCACACTGGCGGGATAGCTGAGCTTGTTGCTTTTTGCTTGATATCAGGCCCATACGTGGGCGTTGACTTGGCATGTTTGCTACTATCTGCCCGCCGCCAATATTTGCGGTGCGTCTTCAGGGCGGGGTGAAACTCCCCACCGGCGGTAGGGTGCAGCGCAACGCACCAAGCCCGCGAGCGCTTGCGCATCTGCGCAAGGTCAGCAGATCCGGTTCAAAGCCGGAGCCGACGGTCATAGTCCGGATGAAAGAAGACGAGATGGTCGCGCATCATTCCTGTAATGGATGGTGCGCTGCATCCCGAAGAGCCTGTTCAAAGTCTCGCGAGCTAGAGTGAGATAAGGCGAAAAGAGCCGAGGAAGTGGCGTTTACATAGGGTAAATGTGCATTCCGAGGTTGTTTTTAACGCCGTATCGCTGACGTGCAGCAGGCTTTGAACAGGTTCTTAGGCTGCCCTTGCCCATTTGGGCAGGGTACGCTGCGCCCTGAACGCTTCTTTGCCACCTATCCGACAAGGAGCGTTTTTATGAGTTTGTTCCAGCAGTATTTCTCCAGTACATCGCCTGAAAGCCGCGTTCTCGCAGCCATTGAAGCTATCCGTCAGGGCCGGGGTGTCGTATTGCTTGATGACGAAGAGCGTGAAAACGAAGCGGACCTGATCTTCGCCGCCGAACTGATCTGCCCAGCCAACATGGCGCAGTTGATACGAGATTGCAGTGGCATTGTCTGCCTGTGTCTTACCGATGTTGCTGTGACGGGATTGGGCTTGGTGCCTATGGTTGCTCAGAACGACAGCCTGCATGGCACAGCCTTTACCGTTTCAATTGAAGCTAGGCATGGCGTTACCACGGGTGTTTCTGCGCAGGACCGTGTGACAACGGTACGTGCTGCGCTGACCGCTCAACCGAGTGCCATCGTCAGCCCTGGCCACGTCTTTCCCTTGCGTGCTCACCCCGGTGGCGTATTGGCGCGACGTGGTCATACCGAGGGCACAGTAGAGCTTGCCCGCATGGCTGGCTTGCAACCCGCAGGTTTGCTATGTGAATTGACCAATGCGGACGGCACGATGATGCGAGGTGACGCGGTGATTGCCTATGCCAGCCAGCATGGTTTACCAGTGGCAACGATAGAAGACTTGGTGCAATGGCGGTTGAGTTGTGAAGTAAGGATGGAGGCTGAACTGCACGCCTAGCAGACTTTAGACAGGTTCTAAGAACCTGCTTACGGTCTTACTGCGCAGCCGTGATCAGGGCTCATGTGCTGCTCGAAATCCTCATGTACAAAAGTACATTCCGGTTTCTGCGCTGCGCTTCACCCTGCTGACAGCTGCTCGTGACAGAGCGGAAACAGGATCTAAGGAAACCGGGGTGTATTGTCATCCCGTTTTTTCAGGATGCTGTTTCATTCTTGGTTACGTCCTGTTCTGCCAAGCAGCAGGTGAGTAACGCAGTTTCAAATTGCATCCAATTCGGTGCAGCACCAGCCACAATCAATTCAGCACGTGAATCCCGGCGCCAAGCGATTTCTTGCGCAGAAGCCTCGCCATTTACCCAGTTGAACAACAGCCAGCCGTGGTCGGTATTGAATACGCCTTTGGCGCGCTGTATCGCTGGCAAGCCATATTCAGTATGGGCACCCAGACCTTGGAATAAAGCTGCCAATTGATTGGCAGAGAAGCGCGCATCTGCTCCCCATAGCCAACCCCGGCTGGATTGGTTGGGTTCATGGTGGTCTTTGATTTGTGGTGCCGTCGGGATACGAGAAGCCAGTTGTTCATTTGCGGTTTCGTTACTTCGGCCCTTCGCCCTGATAGAGAGGGGGCGTGCAAGAGTAGAGTTGGGATTAACCGAGGCCGGTTGACCCATCAAATCCAATATCCCCCTTTCGAATTCACCCTGGCAAGTTGTCAGTACTGCCAGTTTGGGTGGGAACATACCCTGTGCCATGGCCATGAAACGGTCGACCTGGGCGGCATCAGCCCGGTCGCACTTGTTGGCGATCAGTACATCGGCCAGGGTTATCTGATCGCGCCAGATTTCGTGGGTGGTGCAGCGTGGGTCATCAAGCTGACGCGGGTCTACTAAGGTGATGGTGGCATGTACTTCCAGGGCTGCGGCGAGGAATGGGTCGCGCAATAAGTCGATGATGCCGGCCGGATGGCCCAGACCACTGGGCTCGATGATCAACCGGTGTGGGTGACGCTGGCGTAGTAGCTTGGTCAGGCTGACGCGCAGCATGGGGCTTGTAGTGCAGCAAATACAACCGCCAGGTACTTCGACGACATTCAGCTTATCGCTGGCGGAAGAGATGGCGGCGTCATCGATGCCGACTTCGCCGAATTCATTGACCAGTACAGCCCAGAACTCATTGGCTGGTTTGTTGGCCAGTAAATGGCGGATGGCCGTGGTCTTGCCCACCCCCAGGAAGCCGGTAATCAGGTTTACCGGGACTTTTTGCTTGTTCATTCTTCCAGCCACTTCAAAATCGGTTGCCATTGTTCCAGGTCGCGCGCGACCCGTGTTACCGGTAAATCGAAAATGCCCATGCCGCGTGGCAGGGTCTGCAGGTAGTACTGCGTGTCGCGCAGGCAGCTCAGCACCGGTAGTTCAAATTGGGCCAGGAAGTCGATCAATTGCTGGCTAGCCCGGGTATTGGCCTTCACCCGCATTCCTACTACACCCACGCTGACCTTGCCTTTGCGTACCCGCTTTTCCTCGGCCAACCGGGCAAAAAAGTCTTGCGAGGCCCACATATCAAAACTTGATGGCTGCACTGGCACCAATATGTGATCGCTCAGCTTTAACGCGACTTCCAATTTTTTGCCACGTAAACCAGCCGGTGTATCGATGATCGCCTTCTCGCAATCTTTTGCCGGCTTGGTGGGAAGCTCTTCGCTACAGTCCCATGTGCCAATGCTGGGGAAATTATGTGAGCGCAGGCTTAACCAATAGGCGGTTGATTGTTGCCGATCTGTGTCGCCCAGCACCACTTTATGTCCTTGCCAGGCAAAGTAGGTGGCCAGATTAGTCGCCAGTGTGGATTTGCCAGCCCCACCCTTGGGGTTGGCGATTAGTATGGTTTGCATGCCGTACTCTCAATCTGTGGGGCTGCGTAAATATTTGTAAGAACCTGTCTAAAGTCTGCTGCGCGTTGGCAATATGGCGTTGAAAACACCCTCGGAATGCTCATTTACCACTTGTAAACTCCGCTTCCTCGGCTGTTTTCGCCTTATCTTGTCTTAGCTCGCGAGACTTTAGACCGGTTCTAAGTGGCTAGATAGCCAGTAGTACCAGCTATCTAGAGTTTTTCCAGGATGGCGGCAATACCCATGCCCCCGGCAGTACAAACTGAAATCAGTCCGCGGCCGCTACCGCGTTGGTTCAGCAGCTTTGCCAGATTCGCCACAATGCGGGTGCCGGTGGCTGCAAAGGGGTGACCAAACGCCAGAGAGCTGCCGACGACATTGATCTTGGCCGGGTCGATGCTACCCAGCGCGCCGCGCAAGCCCAGCCTGTCTCTGCAGTATTCGACGGATTCCCACGCCCGCAGGGTGCAGAGTACCTGGGCTGCGAAGGCTTCATGGATTTCGTAGAAGTCGAAATCCTGCAAAGTAAGGTTGGCATCTCTTAGCATACGTGCCACGGCGACGGTTGGCGCCATCAGGAGGCCTTCTCCGGCGACAAGATCGACTGACGCGGTCCTGGCATAGGTCAGGTAGGCCAGCACTGGTAGGCCGCGAGCAAGCGCCCAATCTTCGGACGTCAGCAAAACAGCCGATGCGCCATCGGTTAATGGTGTGCTGTTGCCAGCGGTAAGGGTGCCCTGGCCCGATTCGCGGTCGAAAGCGGGTTTGAGGCTGGCAAGTTTTTCCAGCGAGGTGTCTGCCCGCAAGTGGTTGTCCCGCTTCACGCCGGCAAAGGGTATGACCAAGTCTTCGAAGAAACCATCGGCAAACGCAGCGGCAGCTTTGCGGTGGCTCATATAAGCGAAGTGGTCTTGGTCTTCGCGGCTGATACCCCATTGCTTGGCCATTAGCTCGCAATGCTGGCCCATCGACATCTTGGTACGTGGTTCGCCGGCATTGGGTGAGGAAGGCTTCAGTTCCCCAAAGCCAAAGCCCTTGAAGGCTGCCAGTTTTTGACCAAACGTCTTCGCATTGGCAACCTTGATCAGCCGTTGGGCGAAGCGGCGGCCGAATACAATGGGTGCATCCGACGTGGTATCCGCACCGCCGGCGATGGCGCTATCTATCTGTCCTGTAGCGATTTTTGCGCCTAACTGGGCCATGGCTTGCAAGCTGGTACCACAGGCCATCTGCACGGTATAAGCAGTGGTCAAGGGTGAAAGCTTGCTGGATAACACAGCTTCACGCGCTAGATTCCAATCCTTGGAGTGCGATATCACTGCACCGGCACCCACCTCGCCGATTTCAACGCCGGTCAGACCAAATTTATCGACCAAGCCGTTGAGGGCGGCGGTCAACATCGCCAGATTGGGTTGATCTTGGTAAAGCGTGTTGGAGCGACAGAATGGAATACGACTGCCGCCGATAATGGCAACACGACGCAGGGTAGTTTGGGGCATCGAGGAATTATTCGGCAGGAAAACCATGAGTTTACTCTGCCCCATGCCAAGACTGGGTGTAGGCAACACACCCAGTGCGCAACCCATTGAAAAAGCCAGCTTGGTTAAGCTGGCTTTTCAGTAACTGGAGCGGGCGATGGGAATCGAACCCACGGCTCTAGCTTGGGAAGCTAGGGTATTGCCATTATACGACGCCCGCGAAGGCCGCCATTCTAGCCGCGAAGTGTGTTCGCAGCCAAGTGCGTCACAATCGATTAAGCTTATTCGTGCGTTCAGCATAGTGACGCGCTCCGAAAAATGACTCTGGGAGGGCCTTATGTCTGTTAGTGCTAGCCGGCTATGTGTCGGATTGTTGGGATTGTTTGTTTCTGTTTCTTCGTTGGCTGAAGCCAAATCCGATTTTCGCTTCATGATGAGCTTGGGCTACACCGGGGGTGGGGATAAAGTGCTAAGGGCCAGTATTTTCGATGTCTCCACAGGTAACTTAATTGATGAGACTGACATTAAAGCGGGTGAGCGCTATCAATTGAATATGGGCGCGTATTGGAAAATGTCTGCTTCACCAATTTCTGCCCAACTAACTTATGGTTACCATGCGGATTCGGCGGGAAAAGGAGCGCCAGATAAGATAACTTTTGGCAGATATCCAATTGAATTGCTCGCGCATTATCATATAAACGATACATTTTTCTTTGGTGGTGGCGTACGTAAGGCAACCCGGAATAATCTGACATATTATGTAAAAGGTGTTAAGACATCCTTTAGGCATGAATCTAATACGGGCGGGGTGGTTGAGCTAGGCTGGCAAGCCGTGCCTGACTTGATGTTTACATTGAGGGCGGTAAGCGAGCGGTATAAAGAACCTGTTTCTGGTAAAAGCTATAGTGGCAAGCATGTAGGGTTATTTGGCACCTACGTTTTTTGAGTTCCAAGGTTCTGTGAGAGCTGGGTTTCCCGGTGGGTGTACGTTATAAAGCCCGCCGGTATTGAATTGCCTCAGCCAGATGGTTGGTTTGAATGTTATCGCTGGTTGCCAAATCTGCGATGGTGCGGGCAACACGCAAAATACGGTGATATGCCCGGGCTGAAAGGTCCAAACGTTGCATCGCTAGCGCCATCAGCTTTTGCTCTTCCGCATTTAGCTTCGCAACGGTATCGAGCTTGCGACTGCTTAGGCGAGCGTTTTCCATTTTTTGTCGATGTAGTTGTTTCTTCCGCGCGCTGGTAACACGTTCTCGCACACGGCTGCTTGTCTCGCCCGTTGCCGAAGCGGTCAGTTCAGATTGGCTGACTGCCGGGACTTCAATTATCAAATCGAGACGATCAAGAAAAGGCCCGGACAGCTTACCTTTGTAACGAGCTATCTGGTCTGGTGTGCAACGGCAGCGGCCATTCGGGTGGCCGGCGTAGCCGCAGGGGCACGGGTTCATAGCGGCGATTAACTGAAAGGCCGCGGGGAACTCGGCTTGGCGAGCTGCGCGTGAGATGGTGATGCGGCGGCTTTCCAGTGGCTCACGCAGTACTTCCAAAACCTTGCGGTCAAACTCCGGCAGCTCATCGAGAAAAAGCACGCCGTGATGCGCCAGGCTGATCTCGCCCGGCCGTGGCTCGGACCCGCCCCCAACCAAGGCTACGGCAGAGGCCGTGTGGTGTGGGGCGCGATAAGGGCGTTGCCCAAAATTGGCGGCGGAAAACCCCTGTGAACCCAGTGACTGCAAGGCGGCAGTTTCCAAAGCCGCGGCCTCGTCCATGGGCGGCAATATGCCTGGAAGACGGGCCGCCAACATCGACTTACCCGTGCCGGGTGGGCCGACCATGAGCAGCGAATGCCCACCCGCGGCGGCAATTTCCAAGGCGCGCTTGGCAGGCTGCTGGCCTTTTACATCGGCAAGATCGGCATACTGAACGGGGGTGGCCGCCGCGGGCATAGCCCGAGGGCTGAGCAAGGCATGACCAGCCAGGTGTGCGCAAACGGCAGCCAGACTACCGGCCCCGAGCACATTGCAGTTGCTGATGAGCGCGGCTTCGTCGGCGCTGGCGAGTGGCAAGATAAAGCTGCGATTCGCCTTGCTTGCCGCCAATGACATCGCCAATGCGCCGCGTACAGGGCGCAAATCGCCGGTAAGCGCCAATTCGCCTGCAAACTCATACTGGTCAAGTTTATCAAGCGGGATTTGTCCGCTGGCGGCCAGAATGCCCAGTGCGATGGGGAGGTCAAAACGGCCGCTTTCTTTGGGCAAGTCGGCTGGCGCCAAGTTGACGGTGATTCGTCGCGCCGGGAATTCAAATCGGCCTGTCTGGATAGCGGCTCGAACCCGGTCCCGCGCCTCTTTTACCTCGGCGTCGGGTAGTCCGACAATGGTGAAGCTAGGCAGGCCGTTTGCCAAATGGGCTTCAACCACCACCTCGGGGGCATGTACTCCACTGAGGGCTCGGCTGTAAAGGACCGCCAGCGACATGTTCTTCCCACCCCAGGTTTATGTGGATAAACGAGCGCTTTAGAATATGTTCAATGTTTTTCTGCCTGCCCCCTCCCACGAGGGACCTGCTCGGCAAAAGACGTTGAACAGATTCTGACATGCGCTTAAGCGAATATCATGCTATCTGCATATAATGCTGGCAATGACCAGTCCGCTACCACCTACCATCCCCGATCAACTCCCGGATTTTCGTAATTTGGGCATCAGTCTGCGTGTGTTGCTATCGATAAATATAGTGTCCATAGCCGTTGCTGTTGCTGCTACTGAAAATTTTTCTGAAGCAATCCAGCGATTTACAAGCAATGCAGCGCTGCTGGAGCCAGCTCTTTTGATGGCATTGGCGCTACTGGCTTTATTTCGGGACGGTTTGAAAAGTCTGCCTTATCGACACGGTGTGATGGTCTGCGTGTTGTTGGTGCTGTTCAGCTGTCTGGCAATGCGCGCCGTGATGTCCAGCCTGTATCCGGCAAATTTCAGCAACTACCTGCGAGTCGTGCTGTACGTATTCATACTTTGCGTAGGGCAGTTTGGTTACTTTCGCTTGCGTGGTCGGGCGATGTCCCCGCTTCTCACCGTAGCCAGGCTACAAGCCTTACAGGCACGCATTCGTCCTCATTTCTTGTTCAATAGCTTGAATGCTGTATTGAGCTTGATCCGCAAAGAACCCCGTAAGGCGGAACGCGCACTGGAAGATCTAGCTGATCTTTTCCGTGTTTTCATGGCCGAAAACAGTGATCTTTGCTCATTGGAAAAGGAAGTGGCGCTGGCGCGGCAGTATCTCAGTATAGAGTCCTTGCGCCTGGGAGATCGACTACGGGTGGAGTGGCATACAGAGAGAATGCCGACGGACGCGCTGATTCCCCCTTTGACTTTACAGCCCTTGCTTGAAAACGCCGTCTATCATGGGATCGAGCCTTCGATAACACCGGGATGGATCAGTATTAATATTTTTCGTTCGCGTGAGGAGTTGCATATTGATATACGTAACCCCTATTACAAAGCAGGGGGCGGGCATCACGCGGGCAATAAGATGGCAATGGGAAATATCCGCGAACGGTTGGCTTTACATTTTGATGCTGAAGCTAGTCTGAAAACTGTGGTCGGGAATGACTATTATCAAGTACATCTGAGTTTGCCTTACCGCCCTGTTATTACTGCTAAACCGACGAGAAAAGTGTCTTAGCCATGACTGCCATGCTCCGCCTCTTCCTGGTCGATGATGAACCGCCGGCCTTGAGCCGTTTGCAAGACCTGTTGGCCGATTGCCGCGCTGAAGTCCCGCACGAGGTTGTGGGGTCGGCGCAGACTGGTCAGGAGGCCATTGAAAAATTAGTGGTTCATCCGGCTGATTTGGTGCTGACCGATGTCAATATGCCAGGCATGAGTGGCTTGGAATTGGCGCGGCATTTGAACCGTCTTCATCACCGACCCGCCGTGGTGTTCTGCACTGCCTTCGATGAGTTTGCGGTGCAGGCATTCGAAGTTCACGCGTTGGATTACCTGCTCAAGCCAATCCGAGAAGAGCGTTTGCTGGCAGCGCTGCGCCGAGCCCGCGAACTCCCGCATCCGGCTCAGGATACATTGCAAGCGTTGTCGCCAGGGGCCCGGCGTTATTTCAGTGTTGCCGAGCGGGGTAGGGTAAGGTTGGTACCAGTGGATGCCGTGCTCTACCTGAAAGCAGAGCTGAAATATGTGACGCTTAGAACCCGCGAAGCAGAATACTTGCTTGAAGAATCGCTAACCCAGTTGGAAGCTGAGTTTGGCGAGCGTTTTTTGCGCATCCACCGTAATTGCTTGGTAGCGCGTGACAAACTGACTGGCTTTGAAAAAGAGTGCGAGGGGCATTGGCTCGCGCTACTTGAAGGGAGCAACGAAAAGTTGTCAGTGAGCCGACGGCAGGCGCATGTCGTGAGTGAGTTCCGTCGTGGGGATTTGAGCTAGCTACATTGATTGTGCTACCACCATTGAGAAGACTATCAGGCATTTTTTAATGTCTCGGCCAAGAACGCACGATAAACTTTTGCGGTGGCGGCGGGCTTTTCCAGCATCGGCACATGGCCGCATTTGGCCAATATTGCGGTGTGGGCATGGGGAATGCCAGCTTTGAAGAGCTGGAGGGAAGAAACGTCGAGCACTCTGTCATCATCACCCCACAAAATTAATGTCGGGGCGCGGATATTAAGCAGCCGCTCATCCAGCCAGATACGCTGATCAAACATTTCTTTGAAGATCAGATTTTGATTGTCGGCCTGTGCCATGCCGCGCGTGATCAGGTAGTCGCGCAAAAAGCCGGGTATGTAGGGCTTACGGTGGTAAACCAGTTTGAGGATATTGTCGAAGTCGGTGGGTTTGCGGATCAGCAGCTGGTTTTCTCCCGCGAGCGCAGCTTCGTAAAAAGGGCTGCGCTTGGGCATGTCGACCCCGGCGGCATTGAATAGGGCCAAGCTAGCCACCCTTTCGGGGTAGGTAGCGGCGAAAGCGGCGGCCAGATAACCGCCCATCGAATTACCTGCCAGATGGACACGATCCAGATGCAGCATGTCCATGAAGTCCTTCAGGCGTCCTAACTGGACATCAAGCGCATAGGACTTAGGCAAATAACCGGTTTCACCAAATCCTGGCAAGTCCGGTACCAAAATACGGTAGTCGCGGCTGAAGCTTGGCACCAGATAAAGCCAGTTGCTGCTGTCAGCCGAAAAACCATGTAGAAACAGCATGGGCGGCTTGTCACGGCGGCTTCCGCTGTAATAAACCATTTCGAAGCCATCCACTCCAATGCTATGCCGACGTAAGCCTGCACGTTTGCGCGCAATGGCCAGTATCGAGATAGGCCAATAGCGCCAGCTCAATGCAAAGGCGACGAGCAGCAAGCCGACGATGCCTACTGCCAACCAGCCGTTCATGGTGTCTTCTGCCACATATGTTTACTCTCCCGGTCTTTAAACCTGTTTACTTGTCTTGCTATGTATCCATTTATTAAAGCCAATGCACTCGAAAGCTTCTGCTAAGGCGCTGCGCGCCAAGCGGTTCGTAGTTGCCCGTACCCAAGTACACTCCGGCTTTCAGTGTTGCGTTTCACCTTGTTCATGGTTGCTTACTACCGCTTTTGAAAGAGTTTGAAACTTGCAGTGCACTCCAGCGGCCGTTTTTGCCATTCTAGCCAGACCCTCTGCCGGGCTGGTGAGATTCCGCCTGCGTTTGTTTCGCGACTGGAAAATAGCAACAAATGGCGATTACCCACCTTATCTCAACGGTGCCTAGCCGAGGATCAAACCGTCTCTATGCAGATCGAGAAGTTGCTTCAGGTCGATGGACATGCCATCACCACTTATCACTGGCCCCAGCCAGGGGCCCGACGCGTAATGGTGATTGCCCATGGTATGGCCGAACATGCGGCCCGTTACGATGATTTCGCCCGTTTCCTCAACCAACACGATTGCGAGGTCTGGGCATTGGATCATCGTGGCCACGGGCAAAGCGTACAGCATGGCCGGCTTGGCCATTTTGCCGATACAGAGGGGTGGAAAAAAGTGGTGGGCGATCTGGTCTGCTTGCTCACTCACGTCCGTCGACATAGCCCAGGTCTACCGGTGGTTTTGTTTGGACATAGCATGGGTTCATTTGTTGCCCGATCACTGGTGCTTGCAGAGCCCGAATTGACGAACGGTTTGATTTTGTCGGCTACCGGTTTTCGTCAATCAGCCCTGGCCCGCGTAATGGCAGGTATTGCTGCAGTTTCGGGCCGAAGTAGTGGTTGGGACCAGCCCTCAGCCCTGATGCGTAAACTGGTATTTGGTACATTCAATCTACGCTTCGTGCCATCACGTACCACTTTTGATTGGCTGAGCCGGGTGCCGGAAGAAGTAGATGCCTATCTCGCCGATCCAATGGCGGGTTTTGATTGTTCGGCAGGGCTATGGCGTGATCTATTCCTTGGCATTGTCGAAATGGAAACCAGGGAAGCGCGTGAAAGTGGCTTGCCAGATATACCGGTTTGGTTACTTGCTGGCTCGCACGACCCTGTCAGCATGGGTGGCAAAGGTTGTAAGCAATTGGCTGATCGTTACCAGGCAGCCGGTCTGCACGATGTGAGTGTCACCATTTATCCACAAGGCCGTCACGAGATGTTGAATGAACGTAATCGCGCTGAGGTGTATGCCGATTTCGCGGCGTGGTTGGACAAGCGCTTCACGTGAAACGGCCAGGAAGTAACGACATTAGGCAGTACGCTTGAACAAGGCCAATGCCTTTTGTCGTTGCTCGGCGTGATCAACGATAGGCATGGGGTAATCAATATCAAGTCGCAGCCCCGCCCCCGCCAATATCATTGGCTTGGCTAGCCAGGGGGCATGGATGTCATCTATGGGAAGCGCAGACAACTCGGGTACGTAGCGCCGAATGAATTTGGCTTCGGGGTCGAATTTTTCGGACTGGGTGATCGGATTGAAAATACGAAAATAGGGCTGTGCATCGCAACCGGTACTGGCTGCCCATTGCCAGCCGCCATTATTGGCGGCCAAGTCGAAGTCAATGAGTTTTTCGGCGAAATAGGCTTCGCCCCAGCGCCAGTCTACGAGTAGATCTTTCACGAGAAAACTGGCCGCAATCATGCGCAAGCGATTGTGCATGAACCCGGTCCGGTTGAGCTGCCGCATGGCTGCATCGACGATAGGATAACCAGTACGGCCTTCGCACCAAGCAGTAAACAGTGCTGGGTCGTTCGGGAAGGGTAAGTCGATATAGATGGGCTTGAAGGATTGGCTTGCCGAATCTGGCCGATGCCAAAGTATCTGGTGGTAGAAGTCTCGCCAGATAAGCTCGTTGAGCCAACTCATGCTGCCAGCTGTGCCGCGGTGCCACGCATAGGCAGCCAACTGGCGGATTGACACGGTGCCGAAACGCAGATGCACGCTGAGGTAAGAAACGCCTTTCACGCCAGGGAAGTCGCGGGCATCCTTGTATCGGTCGATGCGGTTCTGAAAATCTGCAAATAGCGCTTCAGCACCCGTCGGGCCGGTCTGAATGCCAATCTCGTGCAGATTGGTTCGCTCAAAGCCCAGCTCTGTCAGACTTGGCATCCTTTCTGCAACGCTTGGTGCTAGCCGATGGCGGTAGCGGGCTACCGGATAGGCTTGCAAGTAAAAGGAATCAAGCTTCTTCAGCCAAGCATTTTTGTACGGCGTGAATACCGAAAAGAAACTGCCGGCTTGGGTGAGAATCTCATCGCGCTCGAAAATCACCTGATCCTTGCTGGTATGAAAGGCGATATTCAGGGCGGCCAGTGCGGCGGCAACGTGAGCGTCACGGATGATGGCAGCCGGTTCATAGTCGTGGTTGGTAAATACGGCCTCTGCGCCCAGCTCTTGCGCCAGGCGCGGTAGCTCGTACTCCGCTACGGCATGCCGTACAACCAAGTCGCTTCCTTGAGCCTGTAATTCGGCTTTTAGGGCAGCCACGGTTTCCCAGATGAATTCCACACGTCGATCGGCACGCGGTAGCGCATCAAGAATGCTGCGATCAAACACAAACACAGGAATGACCTGCTGAGCCCGCTTTAGCGCATAGTAAAGAGCGGCGTGGTCATGCAGGCGCAAATCGCGGCGTAGCCATACCAAGGCGGTGGAATAGAGGGGCATGTTCATTTATTCGCTTGTATGGGGCGGGCCAGCATAGCCGCTTATATTCAGCCAGGGCAGCCTAGCGCGGCAAGTTGCAAAGTCATGTGCGATAATTCAAATCATGGAAGCTATAAATCTCAGTCGTCAATTCCTGATTGCCATGCCCGCCATGGCGGACCCTATTTTTGCGAAGGCGCTCGTCTTCGTTTGTGATCACAATGCCGAAGGTGCAATGGGCGTTATTGTTAACCGTCCCATTGGCATGGATATCCGTACGTTGTTTGAACAAGTTGATATCGAACTGCAGCGCGATGATGTCGCCGAGCAGCAAGTCTATTTCGGTGGCCCGGTGCAGACCGACCGCGGTTTTGTATTGCACCAACCGCTGGGTAACTGGCAGTCCACGATGTCGGTAGAAGATGATCTGGGTCTCACTACTTCCAAGGATGTGCTCTTGGCGGTGGGCAGTGGTGCTGGGCCCGAACGTCTTTTTGTCACACTTGGCTATGCGGGCTGGGAAGCCGGCCAGTTGGAGGGCGAGTTGGCCCAAAATGCTTGGTTGACGGTAGAAGCCGATATCGAAGTTGTGTTTGGTTTGCCGGCCGAGCAGCGTTATGAAGCCGCGCTCAAGCTGTTGGGTATCGATATGGCCATGCTGTCCGATACAGCAGGACACGCCTGAAATCATGAGTGGTTATGTCATTGCTTTTGACTTCGGCGAAGTCCGCATCGGTGTGGCCGGCGGCAGCATGGAACTAGGTATTGCCACGCCGCTTGCTACGGTCACAGGCAACAACAATGACGAGAAATTCGCCGCTATCGGTAAATTGATTGCTGAATGGCAACCCACTCAGCTTGTGGTCGGTTTGCCAAGCCACTTGGATGGTACCGAGCACGAACTTTCTCGCCTCTCCCGCACTTTTTCCAATCGATTGCATGGCCGATTCAATCTGCCTGTCGCCTTGGTGGACGAGCGCCTGACTTCGGCGGAAGCCGAAGGCATGCTTAGCGAAACGCAAACCTTCGGCAAAAAGCGTAAGCAGGCGATTGACCAAGTGGCTGCGATGCAGATTTTGCAGGCTTGGTTTGATGGCCGATAGAAAGCTAACCCTTGATGATTGATTTTGTGTTTCGCCATGTCTGGGGCCGTTTGGGAAAGACAGTCTATGTGCGTATCGATAAGACACAGTTGCATTTGCAAGAAGTAGAAACCGGCAAGTGTTTGGAAGTGAAGCTGTCAGATGAGGGAGCCAGTGCGTTTGGCCATCCACGTACTATGTTGGCAAACTTTACGCATGCCCAGCGTGTATTGAGTGAATCGCTGGCTCAGCTTGGCCGACCGTTCTTGGGTTACACCTCAGTATTGATGCATCCGCTGGATAGATTGGAAGGCGACATTACCCAAATTGAAGCAAGGGCGTTGAAGGAGCTTGGATATTGTGTTGGCGCGCGTCGTTGTGTCGTGTGGGTAGGGCGGGTATTAACCCAACAGGAATTGGGTAGATGGCAGTTACCCACAACTGGTGGGCAGGTTTGTGACTAGAGGCTGATGCAGCTGTGTCACGTACGGCATTTTGGGAAATGATGAAATAAGTGATGGCCAAGCGGTTGTTGGCGGTTTTGAAGTACCAACCACAACGCAGGCAAAATCGAGTGAAAGGCAGCGCCGGATGTACAACCCCCAATTGAATCAACATGGTGAGCTGATTCATCTGCTCAGCACTGAAGGCCTGCCCGCGCGCATCTTGCGCCAGATTCTTGATAAAGCTGCAGGCTACGTAGCTGCCGGCGAAGCGGGCGAAAAGAAGCACGCCGACCTTGCCGGTAAAAGCGTATTCAATCTGTTCTTCGAGAATTCGACCCGTACCCGTACCACTTTTGAGATTGCCCAGAAACGCCTGTCAGCTGATGTGCACAGTTTGAATATTCAAGCTAGCTCGACTGCCAAGGGCGAGACGCTGCTCGACACTATCCACAATCTGGAAGCGATGGGTGCGGATATGTTCGTCGTGCGCCATGCCGAGTCGGGTGCGCCTTTCCTGATTGCCAAGCATGTGAAACCCGGTGTGGCGGTTGTCAATGCGGGAGATGGTCGCCATGCTCATCCAACCCAGGCTCTTTTGGACATGTATACGATTCGCCATTTCAAAGGCGACTTTCAGAATCTCACCGTAGCAATTGTTGGCGACATTCTGCATAGCCGTGTGGCGCGTTCACAGATACATGCCCTGACAACGCTGGGCTGCCCGGAGGTAAGGGTTATTGGCCCCAAGACGCTCTTGCCGCGTGATGTGGAACAACTTGGCGTACAGGTGTTCCATGACCTTAATGAAGGTCTTAAAGGGGTAGATGTGGTGATTGCTTTGCGCTTGCAGAATGAACGCATGAATGGGGCGCTGTTACCCAGCGCTAATGAGTTCAACCAATTCTACGGACTATCGAAGGAGAAGTTGGCCTTGGCCAAACCAGATGCCATCGTGATGCACCCGGGGCCGATGAACCGTGGTGTAGAAATCGACTCTGCCGTCGCGGATGGCGCACAGTCAGTGATTTTGGATCAAGTGACATTTGGCATTGCAGTGCGCATGGCCGTGATGAGCATTCTGTCGGAGGCCCGCTTATGAACATGCTTATCCAGAACGGTCGTGTCATCGACCCGGCCAGCGGCTTCGATAGCGTTACCGATCTTTACCTGGATCAAGGCCGGATTGTGGCTATAGGTGCTGCGCCTGCCGGATTTAAGGAGGAGATAACGCTGGATGCCAAGGGCCTGACGGTCATGCCTGGATTGGTCGATCTGGCTGCACGCCTGGGTGAGCCCGGCGGCGAGCATAAGAACAAATTGCAGTCGGAATTGAAAGCTGCCGTGGCAGGGGGTGTGACTACCCTGTGCGCCATGCCCGATACTAAGCCAGCGTTGGACCAACCGAGTTTGGTACAGATGCTGCGCCAAAAGACGGAGGCGCTGGGCTTGGCCCGTGTGCTACCCCTAGGCGCGCTGACACGTAGCCTGGAAGGCACTGAACTGACCGAGTTTGCCAAGCTACGAGAAGCTGGTTGTGTGGCCTTCAGCCAAGCGGATGCGCCGCTGGCCGATACCCGTGTGCTTTACCGCGCCATGCAATATGCCGCCACGTATGGCATTGCCTTGCGCCTGCGTCCACAGGATGTGTGTTTGGCGGCAGGTGGCGTGGCGCATGACGGGCAAGTCGCAACCCGGCTGGGTTTGCCGGCGGTCCCTGCGGTGGCTGAGACCGTGGCAATCGCCACTATTGTAATTTTGATGCGCGACAGTGGGGCTTGCGTGCATTTGGAGCGGATTTCTACCCAGGAAGGCGTGGCGATGATTGCTGCTGCCCGTGCTGACGGGCTTAAGCTCACGTGTGATGTCAGCATCAATCATGTCCATCTGGCGGACACCGATATTGGCTATTTCGACAGCAATATGCGCCTTTCCCCGCCGTTGCGTAGCGTACGGGACCGCGATGCTATTCAACAAGGCTTGCTCGATGGCACCATCACTGCGATTTGTTCCGACCATACGCCGGTAGGTAACGACGACAAACTTCTACCTTTTGGCGAAGCCGCTGCTGGCGCGACAGGGTTGGAAATCTTATTGCCGCTGGTGCTGGCATGGGCAGAACAAAAGCAGATAGCGTTGCCGATTGCTTTGGCCAAGATCACCAGTGCCCCAGCCATGTTGTTGGGGTTGGAGGCGGGACAGATCAAGGTAGGCGCACCTGCCGACCTGTGTATTTTCGACGCGCATGCAACATGGCGTGTCGCGGCGGAAACGCTCATCAGCAATGGGAAGCATACGCCGTTTGTGGGCGTGGAATTGCGTGGTAGAGTCCAGTATACCTTGGTCGGCGGCCATATCGCCTACACCGAACCTGGCGCAGCGTGAGTCTCACGCCAAGTCATCGACCCTAGCTACAACGATCCCACCTGATTTGCGAGGAACACGCCCATGTCTGATATCGATACCCTATTCAAGCAAGCCGCAGAAGATGTCACCAAGCTATCTGAAGCCCCGGATAACTCGGTCAAGCTCAAGTTATATGCCTTGTACAAGCAAGCCAGCGAAGGCGATGTGAAGGGTGACAAACCTTCCATGTTCGACTTTGTCGCCGGTGCCAAGTACAACGCCTGGGCCGAATTAAGCGGTACTGATGGTGCTGCTGCCAAGCAAAAATACATCGACTTGGTAGAAGCGTTGAAAGCTAAAGAGTAGGTCTTGAAGAAGTAAAAAAATAACGCCGACTGTAGGTCGGCGTTATTTTTTTAATTGCCCGATTAGTTTTCGAGTTACAAACCCAGTGATTACAATTAATTCACCAGCTCACGCCAAGTGACGCGCTCAAGACGGACGCCGCAGCCTGGAACTGGATTTGCCTCTTTTTGATCACCTGATGTTGTACCTTGGGGGTTGGTGAGAATTGTTCCTTTTGTAGAATTGTTCGAACGACACTCAGATCCGTCCCCTCCGCTACTATCTCCCCCAGCATTCGTGTCGAAATCAACGCCGCCATTTCTGGAAAAAGCAACATCATTCCTGTGCCAATTGTTTTCTTTACTATTACCTCTCGCAGTTCTCTGCTTATGAGTAGAACTTGAGCCTAAAGACATAATTGATGCTTTTTCGGGGACAAACAGAATATCTCTTGGGATGCCATTCAATAAATATCCACTAGGGAAAAATTCATCATTCCCGAATTTCAATTTATCGCCAACATCCGACTTGCCATTATTATTTAGGTCTAAAAATCCATATTTAGTTTTGCGCTTATTCCGAACAGTGGAACCTGTTAATGCATCCAACGCCATAATCCAACCTTTGTTAGGGGAGGAGCAGGTTTCTTTTTTTGGAGTTTTCTTATCATCCGACTGAGGGATACCTGTGCCAAACATAATTCGGCGACCATGCAGTTGTGGTTCAGAAACAAGTCTTTCGTAATTTTCGAATTGAGTATACCACCCCTTTGAAGTTGAGGGGTCAGCTTCCAAATCAATAGGGTTGTCTGAAACGGCGCGATAGCTACCGTTTGAAATGAGCACTTGTTTTGTTAGATCGCCTATCTTTACTAAATCATCTTTTAAGTCATCTAATACACCAAAGAAATAATGCGGGGTGCTATCTTGTCTATCATGATTCGTCAGTAGCCTACCGGTACCAAAGAGAACAAGGTAACCTTTAAATCCTTTGTCATTTTCCCGTAAGAAATTTTTGGTACTTGCATTGCCTCTTACAGGCAATATTCGAGGTGCCTGAATTATTGGTTCGTGTTTGGGAGTTTGAAATATTGGTTTCACAGATGCTGAAGATACACCACTTGTTAGGTCAAATCGCCACATGGTGCCATTTTCGTCCCCTGCGTATACGTAATCAAGCACACCATCAAAATCAGCGTCTAATCCCCTAGGTGAGGATAATCCTGTACTTTTCCTACCGTCAGCTTCTTTTACTTCTATCTTTCTGATCAAATCGCCAGAGTCGGCATTTAGTATGTATAAAGCGGATGAATTTTCCTTCTTAACTTTGGCTGAAGAATCAAAGTTATTTTCATAGCCATTCGCTAACACTACGACAGGGGTAAAACTGTCCGACCCTGTTCTTACGCTATAAATGAAGGGTGTGCCAAATGTATATCCAACATCAGCGTCATTGGATTTGTTCCATTCCCAGCGTACCGTACTTTCAGGGTTGGTAAAATTGTCCTGACTTGTCACATCCAATGCAAAATAACCTTTACCACCTTGCCCTAATCCACTAACCAGGATTGTTTTCCATCGTCCATTGACTTTAATGTCCTGTGTTATTGCGGGTCCACTAACATGATACACATGAGGGTTGTTCCCCTTGCCATAATCTGGATTCGTCAGTGGTTTCAGCTTGGGGTACACAACAGAGGGAATGTAAGCAACAACTTCATCCATGCTAGGTGGTTTTTTGGGATCTGGCGTGGAGGTGTCAAAACCGTGCATCATGCCATCGTTGGCACCTATAAAAACCATGCTGCGACTTGAATGAATATTTGTAAATTCTGCGTAGGTAGAATCTAGCGACTGCCCTGCTGGTTTGCCTACAAAAACCGGTTTGGTATCGATAAAATCTCCAAGATGAGTAGAGCGTACACGCTGGCCTGCTACTGGGTGGCCCCTAAGAAAACTAATCGTATTTTTCTGGTCGGTGTTATCAATTCCTAGTGCAGTTTGTTGACCTGTAGTCATTTTGCCCAGGTTGCCTTCGGTAAACGCAAATTGAGTAAACTTGCCTTGATCCGTTGCAGAATAAATTCTTCTTGAGGTTTGCTTTGTTAAAGCAGCACCGGCTTCTTGTACAGAATCTTTATCAATTACACCATTTTTAAATGAATACCGTTTCAATTCTCCATACCAACCTTTTGAATTAAACCCAGGTTGATAAATAAAATTGTTATCTGTTTTGGCAACGGTCTCTACGGCTAAACCACCAGCATTCGAATTCTGGTCGATAATGCTCGCAACGGCGTTAGAAAGAGTTTCTGCGAGTTGCTCTTCATTTTCCTTGTCTGAACCTTCCTTAATATAATAGTACTTACCCCCAGCTTGCTCTGCCGCATTTCTCAATAGTGTTGAGCCATGTTTAAATCCAACAACATACGATGTGACATTTTGGATGCCAAAATCTTTATCATTGAAAGATTTCCCCTCAGCATCTAATTCAGTAGTATTTTTCATGTCCTGTTGGTACATAAATTTGGTAAGACGGAGAAAGTTGTTATCGTCAGATTTTCCTTTCTCTATCCCATAGTTTTTTAGTGCTTCTTCTTCAGCTGCTTTTTGTAAGTTGGTTTCGATGCTTGGTGCACCATCAGAGATAATTATTTGATAATTCTTTTGGCAGCGATATTTAATGGGGGACTCGTAGGTGAGTATCTTATCTTTTTTATCTCTTTTGTTATAAGCGGTTTCCATCCCCCGCCAGTAACGGGATAGCTCGTAAGTAGATGCGGCAAGCGGGGTGCTGTTATCCGGATATAAGCCATCGATTACTTGTAGAAGCTCATCAAATTCTGTTTTAGTTAATCTATTTTTTATTGGCGACTGTAATATGCCTGCTCCAGTTCGATTCACATCCACGTTATCAAATGTAAACAGCCCCCAATTTAAATTTTTATTATTTCCTTCGCGGACTAAATTGGATAGCACGCGTCTTGCAATACCAATACTTCCATTGTTAGTACATTCTGGATATGGAGGGTTAGGTTCTTGAGTAGCCCTAGGGTTATCAGGTTCAACTGGTCTATTGGGATCATATGGCCTACAGTACCCTTTCTCCATGTATGCGCTCATACTTGTGGAGGTATCCACAAACAACATAATATTAGGCGTAACCCCAGAACTTAATATGGGTGGATTAGATGGATAAGGTTCATCCCCAAATGCCATCAATGGGCTAACGGCGAGTGCCAAAAATACATTTTTGGCAACTTCTTTCCTACGGTACTGCACTTGCATATTTAAGCTCCAAAAACAAAGTCAATACTTAACACTGACAACCTATAAATGTTTTTGACATATATTTTGGTCGCAACAAAACACACCCTTTTTAGTAAGGATGCAACTAAGATAAAGAATGCATATGTTACGCATAACACTATGCAAATGAACGACGAGCATATGCCAATTGACTTTTGGTAGGATTGTTCAAAAACCATCCGTATAGCTAAATGTCATTTATATAACTTCAGTCTCCATTGTGTTTCCGGATATATTATTCACTTGGCATCAATTCTTGCTATGGGGGAATATGTTCCCTCTTGTCAGGCTTGGTAGATGCTGTTTGGAATTACCAATTGAGTGTAATTAACTGATGTTACGCAGTAGCTGCGAGAAGCAGCTGTAACTGATCATAAGCCGCGCGGGAGGCGTTGATCAGTAACTTGCGGCAAAGTGCGAATGGGTTCTTCTGCGTCTTGATGCTCAGGCATTC
>NZ_PDZH01000041.1 GCF_002735695.1 Chitinimonas sp. BJB300 | reverse complement strand
TACCATCGCCGACAAGCCCGTTGCTGTCGCCGCACCAAACGTGCTCAGCAAATAGTCGGTGTACAAATCGAGTTCTTTGTTCTTCATGGCGACAGGTTATCGTATGCACTGCGTAACATCAGTTACTGTAGTAAATTCCGCTTCCTCCGCTATTTTCGCCTTGCCTTGCCCTAACTCGCGAGACTTTGAACAGGTTCTTAGTCTTTGAAATGCTTTTCGATAAAAGACACATAGCTGGCATGCCGGTTTTCCAGCACAGTGACCAATCTATTCATATCACGCCTGCGTAAAGCCTCCAGATACTCATGCCGGCTGGGCAGCAGCGGCTGCTGGCCATCAAGACGCCTGACAACCTCCGCGTAATAGCGTATCGCACGCTTGAGATTAGTTTGAATCATCTCTAGTAAGAGAGGCCTTTGCGCCTTAGCCAGCAGCACTGCATAGTAGTCAAAAATTTTGACCATAAAATAAGCAGCGTCGCTGGCCTGAGGCGACTCCAACTCATCCGTCAATACAGTCAAACGGGCAAGCTGTTCATCGTCCAACGTCGGCAACGCCATTTGAAAAGCCAGCGGCTCTAATACATTGCGAATACCGACAATATCGATGATTTCACTTTTTTTCGTGCGCGCCACAATAGCACCACGGTAGGCAAAGTATTCCACTAAACCTTCCACCTGCAGGCGCTGCAAGGCTTCGCGCAGGGGGATAGGGCTAACCCCATAGCGATTAGCCAGCTCAACCTGTTTTAATGGCTCCCCAGCCTCTAAATTACCGTTGTAAATATCTCGCCGTATCGCTTGAACGATCTTGTCAACCAATGTACTCATCGAATTCGATGGCCGATAAATTCGGCCCGCCACAAGTGATTGAAAGTTCTAGATCTTAACAAATGCCAAAGCGTGCTATGTCAGCTAGGCGTAAGGGATTACCCAAATTCATGAAGGGCGTTATCCCGAACAATCTTCGTCATTAGCATGATGTCATTAACAGCAACATGGCTTACAGCCTTGAGGAGCAACATTTCCAGCCAAGTCAACTCAAATCTGCTTTAAGAAACTTTGTGCCCTTTTCACAATCCTAATCGACACAAAGCCAAGAAAAATTTATGAAAACTGACCAATGCAGTGCAACATGCCTCGCGCATAGGCTGTAAGCAAAGTAATATTGCACTTGTTTTGAGTCTTTCTGATTTCTTGGCCTGTCTAATCGAAGCGAAAGTGGAAATGCTCACTTGACAGGACGAGAGTACCATTCGGCATAGGCGAACTGAATGGACATCATGACAGGATAATAGTCGCACACGCCACACGAGAAGCATATTATGAAAATTTTTGAGAAAATCTTTAACCCTCGCGACGTACGTCGCAAATTGGGCCTTAACCAACAAGAGTTTTGGACCCAGATTGGCGTCACCCAAAGCGGTGGCTCACGCTATGAGAGCGGTAGGAACATGCCCAAGCCGGTGCGGGAATTGTTGCGCCTAGTGCATGTAGAGCAAGTTGATCTTAGTCGCGTCCGTCGCGAGGACTTCGAAATCATCGAATACCTCCGGGACAACCATCCTGACCTGTACAAGAGCCTGCAAAAAGCGGTGAAGGCACAGGAAATCGAGAACAAAGATCAAGCCGCCTGATAGCGAGCCCAGTTTTCCCCAGCTGGTCGATTTGGTCAGCTTGAAAACTATGTAAAACGCGCACCAAAGTGCGCGTTTTACATATTATGCCTGCTTGGGGAGGCCCGCAGAGTCTGTTCACAACTTAGTGCGCTAGGGTGAAATAAGGCGAAAACAACCGAGGAGGCGGAATTTACTACAGTAAGTGAACATTCCAACTGTGTTTTCAACGCCGTATCACCGACGCGCTGCAGACGTTGAAAAGATTCTAAAGGCTTAATCTCACCGGTAACCCAAATGCCTCGATGCGGCAGGCCAACGCACGCATCCAGTCATCAGGTGCTTTCGCCAAGCGCCCGGCTTCCGCCTGGGTAGATGCGCGGGCCAACCCATATAGCAATACCCCCTCTGGGCGCGCGCCTGCGTCCATGGCTTCGCGCAACAAATCTAGCCATGCAACGATTTCCTCCTCGCTTGGCAAAACGCCGTCCAGCATGAACATGCAGGTTTGTAGCCAAGTGGGGCAATGCGTGGTCGCCGCCAACAGATGGCGTTTGACCTGAGCCGGCGTCAAGGCAATCTGATTAACAAAGCTATGGTTATTCACCGGTGCCCGGTCATACTTGAACCAAATCTCGCCATTAAGCGCTTTTAAACGCGACAGCGCATTCTGCACACCGGGCTTATACAACTGGCTGCCGTTGGTGATGAGAACAAACTTTATCTGGCCCAGCAGTCCAAACTGATCCAGTTGCCTGCCTACCAGATCCACTACTTCACCGAAGTGGCGGCTAGCGGTAGGCTCCCCATTGCCGGATAGCGCCACATCATTTAGACGCCGCACATCCTTGGGCACGCTGCGCTGCATGAAATCGCCATAGACAATGTCCTCAAGCAGACTAGCCAATTCTGCTTCCAGGCACGTCAAATCCAACTCGGGCGCATTACCTCGTACAAGGTCGGGCACCTGGCAATAGATGCAGCGCCAATTACAGGCATTATTGGGATTGAGATTAACGCCCACCGACACACCACCCGCACGGCGAGAAACCACAGGATAGATATACCGGAAGCCGAGGATATCGCGGCGGTGATCGGTAACCGCAAGCGGTACCAACGGTTTGGTTTTGCTTTCAGGCACGAGTTTCCACTTTTTGCAGCAACTTACTTTTTACGTTTAATGGGGATAATAAGTACTGGCACCGGTGCATGTCGCACTACACCTTCAGCCACACTGCCCAACAACAAATGATCCAGCCCCGTCCAACCGTGCGAACCCATCACGACAATATCTGCCGGCCAGTTGGTCGCATCCTCGATGATCGCGCTGGAAATAGTACCGCCCCATATCTCAATCAGCGTCGTCTCGGCTTCCACGCCATTTTCCTGCATCAAAGCAGCTGCCTTTTCCAAGACCGTACGACCCGACTGGCGTAAATTACCTTGCAGTTCGCCCACATCGACAAACTCTGCGCCACCCCAGGTAAATTGCGCCAGATTGATTACATGGGCCAGCCGGATCTTTCCGTGTTGGTTATGGCAAAATCGGGTAGCCTCTAGCAAGGCTTGGCGAGATGTATCGCTGTCATCAACCGGAACCAGAATACGTTGGTACATGATGCATTCCTTTTTATCATTTTGACGGAACCCAGCAATCCGGCAACAGCCTGAGTCTACTATAGCTTCCGGGTTGCCCAGCAGGTCCGACGAGGCTTACACTGACCACTAATGAGAAGCCTGCGACTAAATACATGGCACGCGTGAAACTCGAACTCCCCGATTCTTTTCCTTTTCGCACCGAATTATCGGTAGGCATTGGCCATATCAATTATGGTGGCCACTTAGGGAATGACTCGGCATTGACGCTGGTGCATGAAGTACGACTGCGATTTCTGCAATCGCTGGGCTTAACGGAATTAGATATCGGTGGGCTTGGCATGATCCTTACCGACGCAGTGCTGATATTCAAATCAGAAGTGTTTTGGGGAGAAACCTTGGTTGCTGAAGTCGCCAGCACCGAGTTCAATAAATATGGCTGTGATTTATTTTATAGGTTCCGCAAACAAGCCGATAATCGCGACGCATTGCACGCAAAAACTGGTATTTTGTTTTTTGACTATACCATCCGCAAACCGGCATCTGTACCGGTTGAATTCCTTAGCGCATTAGGTATGCAGGAGACTCCAACATGATGAAGAAATACCCCGCCAACAGCCCTGAAGCTATGGCTCGCCTGCTGGTGATGCTGATGATGAGCGACGGCAATATGGACCCACGCGAAATCGACAGCCTGGAAACCCTTCACATTTATGAAGCGCTGGGTATCAGTCGCACCCGTTTTATCGAAGTGCTTCATGCCTACTGTAATGACTTGAGTGATGAAGCTGACGAAAACGGCAGCATCAAACTGGTAGACCGGCAACGTATCGACGATTTACTGGAAACAGTGACCGAGCCAAAGAAGCAGCTCCTGGTCGCTACATTGGCGCTGGATATGGCCAAAGCCGACAAAGTCATTTCCGAGCCTGAGCTTGCCGTCTATAGCCGTATGTTGTCGCGTTGGCACTTGACGCTTGAAGATATCGAAGCAGCTTACGCGCGCTAATCACGCTTTACCGCAATACCCTTTCAAAGCAATTGCAGGCGGCGTGCGCTTGAGATAAAGCGCATGGCGTTATCCATCGCTGGCCTTGCAAAGCTAGTGGATAGAACGCGCCCGATGCATCTGAAAGTTCGTATATCTGCGCTACTTGCCAGCCGCAATGGGTGTTTGCTTGGTTAGAATCTAGGCATTCGACAAGGATGCCCCATGAGCCAAGCCAATCGCTTTACCAGCACCGATCACTACATTGCCACGCCTGACCTATTGCTGGCGGTCAATGCCGCCATCACATTACAACGCCCCTTGTTGATCAAGGGCGAGCCCGGCACCGGTAAAACACTTCTGGCTGAAGAAATCGCCCGTAATCTCAACGCACCGTTGATTAGCTGGCATATCAAATCCACTACCAAAGCCCAGCAAGGCCTATACGAATACGACGCTGTGTCGCGCCTGCGCGATGGTCAGTTGGGTGATGCGCGCGTCAACGACATCAGCAACTACATTGTGCGCGGCAAGCTTTGGGAAGCCTTTGAGAGCGAACAACGCGCCATTCTGCTGATTGATGAAATCGATAAAGCCGACATCGAATTTCCCAACGATCTGTTGCGGGAATTAGACCGTATGACTTTCGATGTTTACGAGACACGCCAAACAATTACCGCACTGCACCGGCCCATCATCATCATTACCAGCAACAACGAAAAAGAGCTGCCGGATGCTTTTCTGCGCCGCTGCTTCTTCCATTACATCCGCTTCCCCGACAAAGACACCATGCGCCAGATTGTGGCCGTGCATTTCCCTAACTTGCACGAAGAACTGCTGGCTGAGGCGCTGGAACTATTCTATGCGCTCCGCGACTTACCGGGATTGAAGAAGAAACCCTCGACCTCGGAACTAATCGACTGGCTCAAATTGCTGCTGGCCGACCAAGTCGCACCTTCGGCGCTCAAGACGGGTGACGGTCTGCCGCCCATGTCTGGCGCGCTATTGAAGAATGAGCAGGACGTTAGCCTATTTGAGCGGCTGGTAAAAATGGTACGCGCACGGCAACACCATTGAAATCATTCCCCCATCTGCATCGACTGGTGTAAATGACTAATAGCCTTCGACAAATAATGGCGCTTTCACCCAACGCACCTTGATTGGCAGATTACCTATCCTACGTAGCCAATATTTAGTCACAGGCATCATTGATTTAACCAAGCGGTTGCTTGATTTACTGAACATAGCCTAGCATGTGCACTTCACTATCGGGAGCTCACCATGTCCGTTTTTCGCCAGCCGATTGAAGTACGCTGGGTAGACTGCGATGCTAATCAGCATGTCCGCCATAGCGCCTACGCTGATTTTTGTACCCATGCCCGCATCGAATGGCTGCGTGCTTCAGGTTTTGGCTTTGATCAGTTTCAGCAGAATGCCTTTGGCCCGGTAATTTTCAAGGAAAGTACTGAATACTTCAAAGAAGTGAGGATGAGCGAACGGCTGCAGATTGAAGTCCGTATCGCCGCATTGGCTATCGATGGCAGCCGCTTCAGCATCCGGCACGAAATATTCAAAGAAGATGGCCGGCTAGCTGCCCGCCATGAAGTCAGCGGTGCATGGCTGGACCTGTGCGCGCGCAAGCTGATGGCACCGCCTCCAGCCCTGCAGGCCATTTTTGCTGAGCTAGGCCGTACAGACGACTTTGTCGAGGTACCGCTCAAACAACCATGAAACTTAGAACCTGTCTAAAGTCTCGCGAGCCAAGGCAAGACAAGGCGAAAACAGCTGAGGAAGCGGAGTTTACAAGTGGTAAATGAACATTCCGAGGGTGTTTTCAACGCCGTAATGTCGACGCGCAGCAGACTTTAGACAGGTTCTTAGCAGCATCATTGATTTACCCGCTTACGCCAACAGCCAGCGGGCAATAAAAAATACCGCCATGCCGCCGCCAATGGCCGACAGCAGATGTTGGTAACGCCAAGCAATCAGCCCGCTGACCACCGCGCCCAGCAACCAGGCATTGCGCCAATCGAGGTGCCAATGCTGGCCATCAGGCAATAACACCATCGGCACGGTAATCGCCGTCAACACAGCTACCGGTACATACCGCAGGGCGCGCTTCACCAAAGGGGGAAAGTGGACCTTGTCGCCCAAAGCAAAAAAGGAATAACGGATCAGGAAGGTGACAATCGCCATACCGGCAATCAACAGCAGTTCATCGTTGCTCACTTTGCCCCCTCTTCCCGGCTTTCCAGCCACAAACCGACCAGTACACCCGCCAAGGCAGCCAGCATCAGACCCAATTTGTACGGCAGCTCGCGCGCAGCCAACGCCACTACCGCCGCCGCCAATGCGGCTGCAACCATGGGCCGGTTTTTCAATACCGGCACCACAATGCCAGTAAACGTGGCTGCCATCGCAAACTCCAAGCCCATTTGATCCAAACCCGGCACGGCATGGCCCAGCAGCCCGCCTACCAACGTCCAAATAAGCCAATTGCTGTACATCGCCAAGCACGAACCCAGGTAATACCAATGTTTATGCGGTGATGCATCGGCGGCGCCATAGCGGTGTTGGACTACAGCAAAGGTCTCGTCCGTCAACCAAAAAGCCAGCGGAATGCGCCAGCGCTGCGCCAATCCCGCCACATACGGCAGAAAGGTAGCTGAATACAGTGCATGGCGAAGGTTGACCACGAACGTGGTGACGACGATAACAGCCAAGCCAGCACCACCGGCCAGCAAGCTGATTGCAATAAACTGTGACGAACCCGCATAAACAAACAGCGACATGGCCAGCGTAGCCATTGCCGATAGACCGCTACTGGCCGCCAATGTGCCAAAAATCAAGGCAAATGGGGCCGACCCGACCAGCATGGGCAAGGAGTCACGTGCGCCATGCCAAAGCTCGGTACGATAATCAGGATAGGATGGGATAGACAAATTCAGCACCTCAAGCTCCCCACACCGATTATGGGGCGCGCAATAGTGTCTGGACTTAAAACAAACCGCTATCAGCACTTACCCGTGCTACGCATATCAGCACTTGATACATCGGTGGCTCTGGCATAATCGGCCCTTTCCTGCCGTCCATACCGCAATGCCGCACATCGCCAGCCATCGCTGGGTCCACCCTGCCAGCCTCTCCCCGCGCGAATTGCGCCATTGGCTGCAGCACCCCGGCTCGCTTACCGCCCGCCTGATCGCCCGCTATCCCAACTTCCACGTACGCCTGCTCAGCCAACATTGGGCTATGCCAAACCGGGACGAACTGGCCGCACTGGGTTTGGTACGTCGTGAAATGGCGATGGTGCGGGAGGTGCTGTTGATGAGTGGCGATACCCCACTGGTGTTTGCCCATTCCGTGATGCCTCGGCACGCCTTGGTCCATGGTTACCATAGCCTGCGACGTCAGGGCTTAAAGCCACTTGGTGCCACCTTGTTCGCCAACCCGCAAATTCGTCGCAGCCGTCTGGCCTTTCGCAGCATCAATCGCCGCCATGCGCTATATCAATCCAGCCACAAGGCGATTGGCCGCTTACCCGCTATCCTATGGGCACGTCGCTCGCGCTTTGAACTGGGCAGTGCCCGTATTCTGATTACCGAAGTCTTTCTGCCGGCCCTAAGGGAACCTATTTCATGACGCTGCCCGACCTCACCGCACGCTTAAACCAATATGAAAAGCTGATGCGACTGAACAAGCCCATTGGCATTCTGTTATTGCTCTGGCCCACGCTATGGGGACTGTGGGTCGCCAGTGCCGGGCAACCGAATATAGTCGTTGTCTGGATCTTCATCCTCGGCACCGTACTGATGCGTTCGGCCGGCTGTGTGATCAACGACTATGCCGATAGCGATTTCGACCGCCACGTCGAACGCACCAAAGATCGACCATTGGCGACTGGCAGCGTTTCTACGAAGGAAGCGCTGATATTGGCCGGGGCGCTGGCGTTGATGGCTTTCGGACTCTTGTTGCCATTGAACCGGCTGACCATGCTGTTATCGATTCCTGCAGTATTGATTGCCGCCAGCTACCCATTCACCAAACGCTTTTTGCCGATTCCACAGGCTTATCTGGGCATTGCCTTTAGTTTTGGCATACCCATGGCCTTCGCAGCGACACAAGATACGGTACCCGCCATAGCTTGGTACCTTGTGTTGGCCAATTTGTTCTGGGTAGTTGCTTATGACACTGAATACGCCATGGTGGACAAACCTGATGACTTGAAGATCGGCATCAAGACCAGCGCCATCACATTCGGTCGCTTCGATGCCGAGGCAGTCATGTTTTGCCACGCCCTCTTCCTTGCAGGCATGGTAGCGATTGGCTGGCAGTTGCAACGTGGCTTGCTTTGGTACCTTGGTTTGTTAATCGCGGCCCTTCTGATGGGGGTGCAATACCCCAGGATCAAAGGCGGAGACCGTACTAAATGCTTTAAGGCTTTCCTGGCGAATAATTGGATAGGCGCTGTCCTATTTGCCGCCATTGTCCTCGATTACCGGTTCAGCATTCCCATCTAGAACCTGATCGATATCTGTTAGAACCTGTTCAAAGTCTCGCGAGCTAAGGCAAGACAAGGCGAAAATGTCGGAGGAGGCGGCGTTTACAAGTGGTAAATGCGCATTCCAAGGGTATTTTCAACGCCCTATCGCCGACACGCAGCAAACATTGAACAGGTTCTAAAACCCGGCCTGCATATCCATCCCGCTTCGTCCTTGCCCGCTTATGACATATAACTTAAGGGGTAGGAGTCACAAGCAGATGATTCCGCCTGATCACTCTTAAAGAGTTGCGGGAGGAATATGGAAGCCCCACAGCCGTATGACCTGACCCAGGATGCATTTCGACGCTCCTTGGTACGGCACATCAGTATCCCCCTGGTATTGGCCATCATCTCATCGCTGATATTTATCGGGCTGGTGTTGTATCTGCAATCGGTCAACGGTTTGATTGCGCATTCCGAGGACATCATTACCAAGTCCAATAAGGTCTCGAAGTTATTGGTCGACGCAGAAACCAGTTTGCGGGCTTATAGCCTGACCGGCCTGGATGAATTTCTAGCTCCCTATCAGACAGCCAACGCCAACTTTCCCGAAGCATGGGACGACTTCACCGCCATCACCGCCAGTAATCCCGACTATCAAATTCGATTGAAGCGGTTTCAAAACTTGTTTGATCGATGGCAACAATTTGCACAACAAATCATATTGCTGCGCCATGAGGAAAATGGTCTCGCCGCCATCGTGGAATTGGCGCGCGTCGGAGATGGAAAGAAGTTGATGGATGAAATGCGCTTGTTGTTGAGAAGCTTACGGGAGGTGGAGGATTCCCAACGTAAGGCGCGTAGCAAAGCCGCCAACACGACTATCTTCTGGCTGACATCCCTCACGATGGCGACAGGTGTGATTTCCGGTGTCGTACTGGCCTTGGTTGGCCGGCGACAGATGCTGAAGTTGGCGAATGTGTACGGCGCTACATTAGAACTGCAGCAAGACCAAAACAATCGTTTGGCGCGTGAAGCTTGGTTGGCGACTGGCAAGACCCGTCTGGCCACGCTGCTGGTAGGTGAACAGTCAATGATTGAATTATGCGAGAAGGTACTTAACAGTCTTGTCAGCTATCTAGGCGCCTCTGTGGGTGCCGTTTACATTAGCGACGATGGCATAAACTTTCACCCTACTGCCCACTACGCCCATCCCCCAGCCAAACTCTTTCCTCTTTCCAATTTCAAACTCCATGAGACCCTGGCAGGTCAAGCTGCTGCAATCAATCAAGTCATGCAATTGAAACACCTACCGGCTAATTACCTACCCGTCTGCTCCGCTCTAGGTAGTAGCCTTCCTCACCAGTTGCTCATCATCCCCACCTGCGACAGCAAGCGTGTCAATGCCGTTATAGAACTCGGCTTTCTAGGCGATTTGCCAGACCAAGGCTTGGAATTCGCTAACCAGATCACTTTCAAAATCGGCAAAGCTGTCGAAGCCCTGCAATACCGTTTGCGTCTGCAGGAAGTTCTACTGGAATCCCAAAGACTGAATGAAGAACTGCGAGCCCAACAAGAGGAACTACGCGCCACCAACGAAGAGTTGGAAGAACAATCCCACACCTTGCTTGATTCGCAAGCCCGCCTCCAAATCCAACAGCAAGCACTGGAGCAGAGTAATCAACGGCTGGAAGAACAGAGTGCAACCTTGAATGAGCGCAACGAGGCTCTCAAACAAGCCCACTCACACCTGGAATCCCGTGCAGCGGAAATCCAGCGCGCCAGCCGCTATAAAAGCGAATTTCTGGCCAATATGTCGCACGAGCTGCGCACACCATTGAACAGTACGCTGATCCTTGCCAAGCTATTGGCAGAAAACCGTAAGGGAAACTTAAGCCCAGACCAAGTGCAGTTTGCAGAATCCATCTACACCTCAGGCAATGATCTGCTGCACCTCATCAACGACATACTCGACTTGTCAAAGGTGGAAGCCGGCAAGCTGGACATCCAGTGGTCGAATGTGAAGCTGCCAGCGCTGCTGGATGATTTGAAGCAGTTGTTTTTCCCAATCGCGACTGAAAAGCAGTTGTCGCTCAATCTGCAATTGTTACCTGATACGCCTACCACTATTTTTAGTGATGCCGCCCGGTTGATGCAGATCCTGAAAAACCTACTGGCCAATGCATTGAAGTTCACCGAACACGGCAGCGTGCAACTGCAGGTATCCATTCCATCGGATGGCTTTCTGGCTTTTGCTGTCAGCGACAATGGCATCGGCATCGCGCCCGAGCATCAAGAATCCATCTTTGAAGCCTTCCGCCAAGCAGAGAATGGGACAACACGCCGCTATGGCGGCACGGGGCTTGGACTTTCGATTTCACGCAATCTGGCTCGGATGCTGGGTGGCCAGATTACCCTGCACAGCCAACTCGGCGTAGGCAGCACATTTACCCTGACCTTGCCCGTGACGCCGCCAGGCATGCAGCCAGGTGGCCTGATCGACCAATCGCTATCGTCATTGCCATCATCTACCGCCACCGAGGTAATCAACACCCCAGCACCAGCTCAAAAGCACACCACCCCTTTAGACGACAGTGCCATTCTCCCCGAAAATGGCCGCCAGATACTGGTCATCGAAGATCATCCACAATTTGCGCGCAGCCTTTACGAACTAGCGCATGAGCGCGGTTTCTATTGCCTGCTAGCCGATACCGCAAGCGACGGCCTCGCCATGGCCAAGACCTACCTACCGCAAGCCATCCTGCTCGACATCAAACTACCTGACTACTCCGGCCTGATCTTGCTGGAACAATTCAAGCAGGACCCAGCCACCCGGCACATTCCCGTACATGTGATATCCGGCACTGACAGTAGCGAACCAGCATTGCAACTGGGCGCCATCGGCCATGTCCGCAAACCCGCCGATGCCGACACGCTGCGTGTGGTATTCAGTCGCTTGGAAACCCGTCTGGCTCAGACCATCCAGTATGTATTGGTCGTAGAAGATGACCCACTGCAAGCCGATAGCATCCGCCGTCTGATAGAAGACAGCTCTGTCAAAGTCCAGACCACTGCATTGGCGGAAGAAGCACTGACACTGCTGCGCAACAAATTATTCGATTGCATGGTAGTGGACTTGACCCTACCCGACATGGCTGGGCATGAATTGCTCAAATGTATGGCCCAAGAAAATATCTGTTCTTTCCCACCTGTCATTGTCTACACCGGCCGAGACTTATCTGCGGAAGAGGAAGCCGAACTGCGCCACTACGCACGTGCCATTATCATCAAGGGTGCCCGTTCACCCGAACGATTACTTGATGAAATAACGCTATTCCTGCATCAGGTGGAACACACGCTGGCGCCGGAACGCCAACACCTGCTGCAACAGGCCCGCCAGGACGATGAACAAAGCCTAAAGGGGCGTACGCTGTTGCTGGTTGACGATGATGTACGCAATGTCTTTGCGCTGAGCAGTGCGCTGGAAGCATTGGACGCGAAAGTCATCATTGCCCGCAATGGGGCCGAAGCTTTGGAAAAGCTGGACAGCGACCGCAGTATTTCCCTGGTGCTGATGGATATCATGATGCCTATCATGGATGGCTACGAAGCCATGCGGCAAATTCGCCTGCGGCCCCATTTTGCCGCGCTCCCTATCCTTGCCCTGACTGCACGCGCCATGCAAGATGACCACGACCAATGCTTGGCTGCCGGTGCAAACGACTACCTTTCCAAACCAGTGCAGATAGACAAACTACTGTCATTGATTCGTGTCTGGTCTCCCCACTCGGCCCGTACTTGAACCAACATCAGACTGATGCCATGGATGAGAAATCCAACGCCACCTCAGAATTGGCCGCACTATTGGAAACCATCTTTACACGCTACCAATACGACTTCCGCCACTATGCACAGCCCTCGCTCAAGCGGCGGGTGCTCCATGCCATCAGCCGGTTGAACCATACCAACCTGACCAACCTGCACCAAAAGGTGACAGCCGACTCAGCCAGCTTCCAGGAGTTGCTGCAATACCTCACCGTGCCCGTCAGCGATATGTTTCGCGACCCGGCCTACTTCCGACGCCTGCGGGATGAAGTGCTACCCGTACTGGCCACTTACCCCCGAATCCGCATCTGGGTGGCCGGTTGCAGCACCGGAGAAGAAGTCTATTCCCTTGCCATTTTACTGCGCGAGGAAGGCCTGCTGGAGCGCAGCCAGATTTACGCCACCGACATTAACCCGCGTAATCTGGCCCGCGCCGAGCGCGGTATCTTTCCCATCAAGCACCTGCCCCGCTATACCAGCAACTATCAGCAGGCTGGCGGCAAAGCGGCTTTTTCTGATTATTATCTGGCGGCTTATGGTGCGGCCCTAATAGACCAATCCCTGCGCCAGTACTGCGTATTTTCCGACCACAGCCTAGCCACCGATAACGTGTTTGTAGAAACTCAGTTTGTCTCCTGCCGCAATGTGCTGATCTATTTCGACCACCACCTACAGGCCCGGGCGCTGGGGCTCTTTCACGATTCACTGGTCCATCGGGGATTTCTTGGGCTTGGCAGCAAGGAAAGCATCCAGTTCTCGCCCTATAAAGATCAATTTGACACAATTGCCCGAGCTGAACGGATTTACAGAAAACATTAGCGATCAGATTTTGGCAGGATAAAAAGCGAACGGATTAGCGCAAAAACCTGGTATTGCACTCTGCCTGCCTATGAGAGGCTAGGGCGATCAATCACACGGTACAGGGCAATTCAGACACTACTGGATTAGTTGAGACCACAGTGAGTCTTAAAGTGGGCCGGCAACTTAGGTATCTCGGATGCCGGTAATGGCTTGGAGAAATAAAATCCCTGGATCGTCTCACAGCCCATATCGGCCAGCAGTGCCAATTGTTCGGCAGTCTCCACCCCTTCGGCGATGACTTCCAAATCCAAATCGTGCGCCAATTGAATAATGACACGGGCAATGGTTTGGTCACGCTTGTCATTGGGCAGATTGGAAACAAACAACCGGTCGATTTTCAGCACATCCAATGTCAGCTGCTTCAAATAAGCCAACGAGGAATAACCGGTGCCAAAGTCATCCATAGAAATACGGACACCCATCTTCCTGAGCTCGCCAATCAAACGCTGGCTGGTATGCATATCACCAATCACCGCCCCTTCCGTCACTTCCAGCTCCAGGCAATGGGATGGAAGCTGGGTTTCTTCAAGCAACATCGCGATATCGTTCAGGAGGTGTTCGTCCGCAAACTGCTTGGCCGATAGGTTGACCGACACCGTCACATCATCAGCCAGTTGGCCCGCCCAGGCACGGCGTTGTTCACAAGCTTCACGCAATATCCAGCGACTGACCTGCACGATCAGACCAGACTCTTCCAATAGCGGAATAAAGGTGGCAGGGTTGATCAGGCCCGCCTCTGGATGCTGCCAACGCAGCAATGCCTCCATACCCGTCATACGCCCATCACTGACCCGGACTTGCGGCTGATAGACGAGGAAAAATTGCTCCTCGATCATGGCGCGGCGGAGGCTATCGAGCAAAAGCGCCCTGACCCGCACACGGCTGTTCATCTCGGGCGAGAAATGCCGGAAATTATTCCGGCCTTCCCGCTTAGCCTGGTACATGGCCGTATCTGCCGACTGCAACAATTCCTCGGCAGTGGTACCACAGTCCGGGTGAGTAGCGATGCCGATACTCACGCTCATATTTAAGCTATGGCCGGCAATATCATAGGACTGCTGCTGAGCTTGGATAATTTTTTCTGCCACACCCGATATCTGCGCCTCGTCGTTCATCGCCTCCAGCACAATGGTGAACTCGTCCCCGCCAAGCCGGCATACACCGTCATAACGACGCAATTGCTGGCTCAGTCTCTCAGAAAAAGCTTTCAGCAACTGGTCTCCCACCGCATGGCCCAGGCTATCATTCACTAACTTGAAGTCATCCAGATCAAGGTAAAGCAGGCCCACCATTTCCGACTGGCGCAGCGCACGAGACAACACATTGTTCAAGGTCTGGAAGAAGCCCTTCCGGTTACGCAGGCCTGTCAGGGGATCAGTCACCGCCTGATGACGTAACTCTTGCTCAAGCCGTGTTATCGGCCCCACATCTTGAAAAGCCACCACCCAACTCCCTTTCGATCCAGGCAGTTGGGCACACGAAAGTTGGACCGATAATTCACTGCCATACGCAGTACGCAACATGGCGAGATGAGTAAAATAGCTGCTTGGGCGGGGCACAGATACGCTGGACGCCGACATGCTGCTACTTTCACAAGGTATATATACTGAAAATGGCAGGTCTAGATCACTCATCTGCTGGCTACCCAGCAATCGGCGTGCGGCAGGATTAGCATAACTGATCTCAAGATCAGCCCCCACCACCAGAATACCCTCACCCGTGGTATCCAGAATCGAAGAGTAAAACTCTCTGGCTTGGGTGATTTCTTCGTTAATCAATTGCAATTGCAGACGTGCGTTTTGCAATTCAAGCAAGCTGGCCACCTTCGCCAACAGTATTTCACTTCGAATCGGCTTGGTAAGGTAATCAATCGCGCCCGCTTCATACCCGGCCAGCATTGATACATCACCATCCATATGCGCTGTCAGCAACAATACGGGAATATCACGCGTGCGCCGGTTGTTACGCATCAGACGCAGCACTTCAAAACCATCCATGCCCGGCATCTGCACATCCAACAATACCAGAGCGACCGTCTCGCTCAGCAGGGTCTCCAGCGCCGCTTCCCCACTGTTGGCAGTAAGCAGGCGACGGGAGCCATCGTCCAACAATGCCTTTAGACTCAGCAGGTTGGAGGATAAGTCATCGACCAGCAATAGCGTTGGCTCGATGGGCGGTTTAGCATTCATTCCCACGCCCTGTCCTAACGCCAGCAAACCTGCCATGGGCTAACCAGACAACCCATGCGCATGCAGGTCTCTATCATTTGGAATCGAATCCCCACAGCCATACCACCTCCTGAATGCGCTGCATGAACTCTCGGTGGTACAAGCTCGCCGCGCTGATTGATCTCTTCTCAGCCGTATTCTTCTAAGAATTTTTGCCGATGCTACTGCTTACCCCCAACATCAGGGATGCGCAACATAATCTTCAACGCCTCTGGACATGGCATTAAACTGGCGCTATCGATTCCACTAACACAGGCCCCAACTGGAAGTAGGTGATTCATTTATATATTCATTCCTGCCATCAAGCAGGAAGAACGTAAGCGACAAAGCGCGAAGAACCACTGCAGCCGACTAGCGGTGCTGTGGTAAAGAGGCGACGTTGCGCTGCAGGAGGCGCACTACCCGCCTGTCGTAGCCAATCACGCACCCTATGTGGCCAGCCCAAAAAAAAGGGGGTGCATAGCACCCCTCTTTTTATGTTGCGAGGCTTTGTTGCATAACCCCACCGAAGATTGAGCATCCCCTTTCCCAAGGCGGATTTAGCCCATCGCTGCCACCGCTACGGTCTTCGGGCAACCCAGGGTGGTAAAGCGGTTCAACAGCGCCGCGCGTACTTGTAGTTCCGCCACCTGCCGATCAAAGGTGCGTGCCATCACCCGGCTACCGAGTCGCTTGAAACAGTGCATCTTCGTTTCCACCAGACTGCGGCGGTGATAGCCGCTCCAACGTTTCCAGATTCGTCGCCCCAAGCGTTTGCACGCCGCAATCGCCGCATTACGCACCTCACTGCCGGGAATTTTCGACTTCCAAGGCTTGGCGTTCTTGCGCGGCGGAATCACCGGCATGATCCCCCGGCCAACCAGCGCTGCGTAGCAACCCTGTGTGTCATAGGCGCCATCCCGTGTTGCCGTCGCAACCGGCTCATCCGCCGGCAGCTGCATTAGCAACTCCGGCAGTATGGGGGCGTCGCCCACGCCGTTGCCGGTTACCTCTATGGCCCGGATTTCCAAGGTTTCGGCGTCGATGCCCAGGTGGACTTTGCGCCATTGCCGACGATATTCGGCACCATGTATTTTGCGTTTCCACTCGCCTTCGCCCAGGAACTGGATGCCGGTGCTGTCGACCGGCACATGCAGCGCGCCGTTGCTGCGACGATAGCCGATCTGGACCTGCATGGTGCGTTGGCGGCGGCATACGGTAGAGTGATCGGGCACCGCCCAGTCGAGCCCAGCTAATTGGAGCAGGCTCTGCACCATGCCCAGACTCTGTCGCAACGGCAGATTGAACAGGCATTTGATGCTCAGACAAAACTGGATGGCAGCGTCAGTGTATTTGGCAGGCCGGCCATTGTTGCCGGCAGGCTGGGCCAGCCACTGCATGTCTTTGTCGAGCCAGACCAGCAGGGATCCGCGTGCAGTCAGCGCGGCGTCGTACTCATGCCAGTTAGTCGTTGTGTAGCGCTGCTTGGGCTTGATGTTCTGGGGCGTTGTGACGTTCATCGCCTTAGCATACCGTAGCGGGTGGTGGGGTTATGCAACAAAGCCATCTGCCACGAGCAGCTGTCAGCAGGGTGAAGCGCAGCACAGAAATCGGAATGTGCTTTTGTACATGAGGACCTCAAGCAGCACATGAGCCCTGATCGCAGCTGCGGCGACAAATCGCTAAACCATTACGCGCACCAAAACCCATACCGACTCCGCCGGCTGGGAGGTGGCGTATCGCGTTGCTGCGTCTATTCTTCGTCGTGTAGGTGATGCCTATCATTGTCTATTGTCTGCGGCCAGAACTAAGGTAAAGGGCCCGCGATGGTGAGCAGGCGTCATCGCGGCACCAGCCAGCAGCTAGTGGCAAAGACCAAATTCCCTGCACGAGGAGACCTACATGTCATCGTCCGCCGCACTACCCGGTGGCGCCCCCTTATTGTGTGCACCTACCCCTGCCGGGCACTTCCTATTTGGCCATCTGAAACCTTATCGGGCCGATATGCTGGGCTTTCTGGCCCGCAGCCGCGCCGAGCTTGGCGATATCTTTCGTATCCGTCTGGCATCGCGCAGTATCCATATACTTGCCCATCCTGATATGGCGGAGCAGCTACTCATCAAGGAAAGAGAGCATTTCGGCAAGCTGTCTGAACTGGGAGAGAAACGGGAAATTGGTCTGAGTCTGGTACTGGGCAAGGGCTTGGTAACTAATTACGGTGAGTCATGGCAGCGCCAGCGCCAGATGATGCAGCCCATGTTCCACAAAGTGCAGATCGCCACGATGGCCGATGCAATGACTGAGGCCGGCAGCCGCTTGTTGAGACGTTGGCAGCAGGTTTTCCAACCCGGGCAGGTAGTGGATATCTCGCAGGAAATGATGCGCGTCACCATCGATGTGATAGGCCAGACCATGTTTGGGGCCGATTTACTGGACAAAACCGACTTCGTTGGCGAACGCTTTCCCTTACTCCTACGCTATGCCTTCAGCAGCCTGAATAACCCGCTGCTGCTGCCCTCCGGCTGGCCAACCGCTCGCAACCGGGCATTTAACAGGTCCATGAAGGAACTCGATGTCCTGCTTTACGACCTGATCAACAAGCGCCTGGAGAGCGGCACGCCACGAGGGGACCTGATTGATATGCTATTGGCCGCGCGTGATCCGGACAGCAAGGAAAGCATGTCGATCCAGCAGTTGCGTGACGAAATCGCCACCATCTTCGGCGCAGGGCACGAGACGACAGCCAATGGCCTGACCTGGACCTGGTATCTGCTGTCACAGCATCCTGAAGTGCGCGCCAAGCTGCGTGAAGAGCTGGAAACCGTGCTGGGTGGCCGCACACCAGACTATGCCGACCTGCCCCAATTGGTTTACACCCGAGCGGTATTTGAAGAATCAATGCGGCTGTTCGCGCCAGCACCCGTACTACCCCGGGCGGTATTGAAGGATACCTCGGTGGCGGGCTATAGCTTGCGGCGTGGTGAAGTGGCCATGGTGGTCAGCGACCTGCTGCACCGTCACCCAGCTTTCTGGCGCGAACCCGACCGCTTCGACCCCGAGCGTTTTCTACCGGGAGAAACCCAGCTGCAACATCATCGCTGTGCCTACCTGCCGTTTGGGGGCGGCCCGCGGGTATGTATCGGCAACCATTTCGCGATGATGGAAGGCCAGCTGCTATTGGCCCAAATTGCCCAGCGCTATGACTTGCAACTATTGCCCGACCATCCGGTTGAAAGAGAAGTCGCCGTTACCATGCGGCCCCGACACGGCATGTTGATGACGCTTATCCAACGCTGATTCTGGTACAGGGTGTAGCAAGCAGCTGCGGCCGTTGAATCGACCGCAGCTTTTCCTCCGTACCCCAGTCTGGCAGACCCGTGTCGTGGGGGGCGCAAAGTAGCACGGGGTTTTCAGTGCCGGCTCAATACCAAGCCCATTGCTGCCAAGTCACTTTCCTGTTTGATGTTGGGAACAGCAACGAGATTCCATCGACCATATAACTCAAAGCAGACCAAGAATAAGCCGCACTTGGCTTACGTTCGAGGTGGAGCAGAGGTCGACAATGTATTGGCACATGGCCCGCGGTCGAACTGTCATGCAAACGCCGAGATGATGAATGGGAATTGCGTGTACCTAAACATGGCGCAGGCTTACCACCCACCGCGCGCTCGGCGATACGAAGTCTATTTCATCGGCTTGACCCAATGTGCCAAGGCCATAGCCATTGCGGCTGGGCTGATATGACTGAACGCATTGCGATATGCCATGGCGGCCGCCTGGTATTACATAATCCGAGCAATGGAAGCCCAATCGCTAGCCTTCACTTCCAATCGTACCCACGCAATTGCACAGAAATGGGTACAGCCAGCACGTATTCTCTTTATCTAGTAAGCGGCACTTTGGATAAATCACTCTGTTAAATAACCACCCCTACCTCTAATAAAACCAGCGAATATTTCTGACGTCATTTACCCTGATAATAGAGAGATTGTCTTTAAGTTAAGTTATGTAGTGCGTAGTCAACCTTGTATTTTGAACATCCGTAACTGTGGCACGGCCGAATCCTCACCAAAATATTGTTCATATATACGTACAGCATCGCCATTCTTTTCCGAGTCAATTAATGCTTTATTAACTCGTTCCTTCAGCCTTGTTTCCCCCTTGCGCACGGCCATGGCAAAAGTCTCCATCCCCAGCGGAAGATCATCGAGTACGGCAATACCGGCATTTCTGGGCAGCTTGCGAATGTTGCCTTTCAGGATCGTCGCCTGGCCCGCGACAGCATCACACCCTCCGGCTTGCCAGATGCTGAAAGCTTGCGGATAACCCACTGCCGGTACGAGCACTGCTTTTGGAAAATTATCTGGGATCCATTGATCTGCCGTTGTCCCTTCAGCAAAACAGATTTTAGCGTTGTTAACATCCGATAAACTACGGAATCGGCCTCGTCTTGCCGCCAGCTTTTGCACAGCAACAAAGTAACCCACGCTAAAGTCCAGTTCTTTTTCTCGCGCAGCTGTCTTGGTTAATGCCGCAACAATCAAGTCAATTTTTCCACTTTGAAGTGCCGGAATACGCTCAGCAGGGTCCAAGGGTTGGAAGACGGCTTTAACGCCCAGCCTGGTAGCAACGTAGTCTCCAAATGCTACGTCATAACCCGATACTTTGTTTCTGGCTTTATCGAAGAAACCAAAAGGCGGCGCGCCAGCCCGCACACCGATAATGATTTCTCCCTTTTTGAGTATTTTATCCAAGTCATCTGCCCAGGCTAGTAATGTAGCCAGATAGGCCAAGGCAAAAACGGCTAGGCGGTGCTTCATTCTGCATACTCCTGAATTAAGAATATGTATCCATAGTAAGCAAGCGTATGTGGTAGTGCGCCGTTGCCGACAAGCATCGTTCTGCTTGAGTGAGGCGGCTAAACACAGGTTAGAACGTGCAAATATCTTTCACGCATTGCCGCAACCAACGATGGGCCGGATCGGCATCATGGCGCGGGTGCCAAAGCATGGACACCGTTATCTCCGGTACATCAACCGGTAGCGGAAAACTATACATGCCTTCGCGCAAGCACCCGGTGTGACGCTCTGGAACAGTCGCGATTAAATCCGAGGTGCGTGCGATGAACAAGGCAGTCGAAAAACCGGCCACGACGGTGGATATCGTTCGTTCGAGCCCGACAAGCTGTAAAGCTTCGTCAATCAACCCTTTTTCGAGACCCCGCCGTGATACAAGAACATGTCTGCCCGATGCAAAACGCGCGGACGTAACGTTGCCAAGACAAAGTTCATGCCCTTGCCGCACCACCCCGACAAATCGGTCCTGGAACAAAGCACGGCTGCGAATCTCGGGGCTCACAGTCTGACCTACCACCCCGGTTTCAAGATCAACCGTGCCATCCCGCAGCAGCGTGCTGTGCTTTTCCAGTTTAGGCACGAAATGTAGTCGTACACCCGGTGCATCCTCGTACAGGCGGGCGATGAGGCGTGAGCCGAAGTTTTCTACAAAACCTTCGCTCGTCCGTACTGTAAATGTTCGGGCCAGCTGCGCCATATTGAGCGCCGTGGACGGGCGCAGAACGGCTTCAGCTTCCTGCACAAGCAGGCTGACGCGCTCGCGAAGCTCAATCGCTCGGGGTGTCGGAACAAGACCACGTCCGGCTCTCACCAATAACGGGTCTCCCGTCGTCTGCCGCAACCGCGCCAGCGCCCGGCTCATCGCCGACGGGCTAAGCCTCAACCGCTTTGCGGCCCGCACAACGCTGCCTTCCTCAAGCAACACGTCGAGGGTAATCAGTAGATTGAGATCAGGTATCGACTCGTGCCAACCATAGCACAACGCGCCCCATACATGGCGTCAGACGCATCTATTCAATGCAACTGATGCGCCTTCCGACAGACCAGAAGGCGGCGTACGCTCAAGGCCTATAGCTTTTCATCTTTGACTGCCCTATTCCGGGGAATAGCCATGCATAAGAATCTGTTTACGATCTTACTGCGCAGCCGTAATCAGAGCTCATGTGCTGCTCAAAAGCCCCCCCCCCCGCAAGGGGGACGCCGAACTGCTACGGTGCTTTGCACCAAGAAGTTCGCAGCCTCATGTACCCACGTACATTCCGGTTTTTGCGCTGCGCTTCACCCTGCTAACGGTTGCTCGTGACAGATCGTAAACAGGTTCTAAGGAGTTTCCATTGAAGCCCATTGCGGATGAGAGAGGTAAAGACACGGCTGAACCTGGAGCCTATTCACCCTTGGCTCGGTGGGCGCTCGCCAGCCTTTCACTATCCATGTTGCTGTCGTCGCTGGGCACCAGCATCGCCAATATCGCTTTGCCAACGCTGGCTCAGGTGTTCAACGCCTCCTTCCAGCAAGTCCAGTGGGTTGTCCTCACCTATCTCCTCGCCATTACCACCGTGATCGTCAGCGTCGGACGGCTGGGCGATCTCATCGGCCGCCGACGTCTATTGCTTGTCGGCATCATTCTCTTCGTTGTGGCTTCGCTGTGCTGCACCCTCTCTACACTATGGATGTTAATCGCCGCACGGGCCGCCCAAGGCTTGGGGGCAGCCATCATGATGGCCCTGAGCATGGCATTCGTCGCAGACATCGTCCCAAAGGATATAACCGGTAGCGCAATGGGCTTGCTGGGGACCATGTCCGCGGTAGGCACCGCGCTCGGACCGTCACTTGGCGGCATCTTGATCTCGGCGTTCGGTTGGCAAGCCATCTTCCTCATCAACGTGCCGCTGGGTGTGATGACGTTTCTACTTACACTCCATGCTTTGCCCGTTGATGCGCAAGGGCAAAAGGCAAGTCTGATTGGCTTCGACTACGTCGGTACGCTGCTGCTTACTCTCACACTCGCGGCTTATGCGCTCGCCATGACAACGGGGCACGGCCAGTTCGGTTTACGCAACGCGGCACTGCTGTTGTCGGCTGCGGTCGGCATGGGCGCATTCCTATTCGCCGAGACGAAAGCCGCTTCGCCCTTGGTCCGACTGGCGATGCTCCGTGATCCGCCGTTGAGCGCCGGCCTCGCCATGAGTGTGCTGGTTTCCACAGTGATCATGGCGACGTTGGTCGTCGGCCCGTTTTATCTCTCACGTGTGCTCGCACTCGACACCACGCGTGGCGGGCTCATCATGTCGATTGGGCCAATCGTTGCCGCCCTGTGTGGCATGCCTGCCGGTCGCATCGTGGACCATGTCGGTACACGCACCACGACCCTTATCGGGCTCATTGGCATCGGGGCTGGTGCTACTATGCTGAGCATGCTTCCGGCAACATTTGGCATACCAGGCTATGTTGCCCCCATCATCATCGTCACCTCCGGCTACGCGCTATTCCAGGCGGCCAATAACACCATGGTCATGACCCACATCCAAGTCGATCAACGGGGTGTGGCTTCCGGCCTGCTGAATCTTTCGCGCAACCTTGGACTCATCACAGGTGCATCGATGATGGGTGCGGTATTTGTATTTGCATCGGGGACGACAAACATCACGACAGCGCAGCCCCACGACGTCGCTGTGGGCATGCATATCACGTTCGGCGTGGCAGGTGTTCTGATTGCTGTTGCGGTTTGTATCGCAGTAAAAAAGCCGTGTTGTTGCAACACGGCTTTCGCTTGCCAAAGATGCGTCATGACATCGATACCGCCAGACTTGGCAGCCATTCGAACGTAAAGTGCCAACGCCTAACTTATTCAAATGTACACGCAGCTGGATCGGGCCCTCCGCACCGGGGCAGCACAGTGCCATTTGGACTGTGTCTGCTCTACCCACAATGCGCCTATCGGCCTGGCAGCAGAGGTAGTTTTCAAGGCCATCCTCATACCGCTCCCATTCTTGCCTACATAGTCACACGCTACGAATTGCTTCGCGGTAAGGATATAAGCTTCGTTAAAGCGCACTTTCCCCAGATCGGCCTGATCCGCCATGGGATTTTCACCCAGCCATTGCTTTCCATTCGCTGCAGTAGCCGTGTAGGCATAACCGCCGTATGCGCCCTCACTTTGTGTTATCTCGGAAACGGTTGGGCAGGCAATAACAGATGCGGTGGCATGACTCATAAATCCCACTATGGCAATGGCCACCACCGGCAGTCTTTTGACGTGCTTGAACGAGATCATTTCAAAAAATGGGGCAAGGCCCTGGTTATCGACAGTGGCAGGAGAATGGCTCTCTTTATCGCGCTTGTTTGAAAGGACCGTTTCGTTACAGTCCCGCTCTCTAATCTGTCCTTGATGCTTAAGTGTGGGCGCCTGGCCTGGCGCTAGCGCGGGGAAAAAACCGCTATTGAATTGCATAACTGCCTTATGACTGAGCTGATCCATGATGCTTATCCTCTATTCAAACCATGATCGAATACGTCGTGACCCGATACATCAAGCCACGTGATGTGGTGACCCGCCATCTACGCGATCGTTCAACAGATTTTTCTAATGTATTAGGGGCATCGTTTCGGCTATTGAGATGCAATGCCTCAGAACCGGTCTAAAGTCTCGCGCAATTGCAAGATGGGTTGGTTCAAGCCAAGGCAATGCTTCGGCCAATTCGCCGTGCAAGGAAGCTAGTAAGTACACGCTCTCTACCAGAGCACATATGCTGCTCGAAAGCCCCCGCGAGGGGGCTGCCGAACAGCTAGGGTGCTTCGCACCAAGCATTTCGCGGCTGTTTGTACCCAGGGACATGCCGGTTTCTACGCTGCGCTTCACCCTGCAGATGAGGTTACCAGGCGTTTCGGCCAATCTGTCACGAAGAAAAATTGCCCGTAACTTCTCTACGGGTAATCTGCGCCGGCGGGCCGGCAGCATACGTGGCGAAGCTCTCCTCAAGTCCACGGCGAACCGCACGCAGTAGTTCGGAAATTCGGGAAGCAAATGGCTGCGCCGCCGGCCCGCCAGGCCCTGGTGCAATGTTAAGCACTGTAGGTAAAAAGACTGAGGCGACAGTGCTTGGTGCTCCGACACCGTTCCGCTGCACGCTGAGATTAACAAAACCGGCCGGAGCATTCTGCCGATCGATGCGCCAACCATATGTAGCCGTCACATTGGTAGGACCCGGGCCACCAAATAAGTGGTTCGCTTGAAGTTCTCCTATCGCATTCGAAACACCGGCTTGCGCAGAGGGCGGAAGTGTGGGAAGCGCCGGTCCCGCTTGCGGATAACCAGCCTGGGTGGCCCAATTTCGCGTTGTTAATGGCATACGAGATCCTCCAAGTTGTCAGTTCCTGATGCGTATACAAAAAGCGAAAGGTCTAACGCCGCATTGAACGCCTTACAGCACATAGCTTGCCTCTGTCGCTGCCAGAACCTGTTTACGCCTCGTCAGCATCCTTTCGAGACTATGTACGCCCCCCACGGTCTTCCGTGAACCAATGGTCAAAATAAGGACCAACTGGTCTTTACCAGATGTGGTTCCACCTCTTTCCCTCTCAGAACTTGTTTACGATCTGTCACGAGCAGGCGCCAGCAGGGTGAAGCGCAGCACAGAAACCGGAATGTACTTTTGTACATGAGGCTTTCGAGCAGCACATGAGCCCTGAATAATGCCTGCGCAGTAAGATCGTAAACAGGTTCTCAGAAACACCGACAACCATAGAACCTCCGGCATAAACCACCGTCATACAGGGGCATTTTTTACGTATGAAGAAACAGGAGAGTGGTATGCAGCAAGTTTTCCGTAAGCACAGTTTGCCCGCCCTAAAAGCCGTGTTAGGCGTGTGTGTGCTTTTACCTTTGAATGCACTTAGCGCAGAAGCCACTCAAAAGGTCCAAACAGAAACCCTATTGCGAAGTGGGACGTCCTGGGATGGGGTCACCTATACGGCCTACCCTGGCGGCCCCCCCTGAACTGATCGTGCTGAAAATCATCATCCCACCCAATACAGAACTACCTTGGCACACCCACCCCATGCCAAACGCGGGCTATATCCTGTCTGGCGATTTGACGGTTGAGAAAAAGGAGACTGGCGAGAAAAAGCACCTCAGCCAAGGTGAAGTACTACCTGAAATGGTGGGTGCGCTACATCGCGGTCTAACCGGTAACTCACCGGTGACACTCATCGTGTTCTATGCCGGCACCAAGGGCATGCCGCTGGCTGAAGCTGCACCTAAATAAGTACGTTCAAGGTCAGTAGGCAGCGAACCCTGGTGGGCGCTGCCTGGGACGTAACCTGCCATATACCTGTCCTAATGGAGATATGGCTGTTAGAACCTGTCTAAAGTCTGCTAGTGCGTCGGCAATATGGCGTTGAAAACACCCTCGGAATGCGCATTCACCACGCGTAAACGCCGCTTCCTCGACTGTTTTTGCCTATCTTGCCCTAGGTGCAAAACCTGGGATGCGGCTATCCACCTGGGTTTGCGCTGCCTATTTACCAAACTGGCAAAAGCACGCGTTGCTGAACTTTTTACTTTCCCCATGCACAGATTGCGATGGAACACACGTAGTGATCTCGCAGTCGTTGTAACTCGAACAGCCTATAAGCCCCAGAAGATGGACGAGCAGTAAATCGTTGAACAGGCGCTCATTTGGTTGGAGATAGCGACTTCCGTCAACCCATCTTTTTCATAGGGGGTATCCTCAAATGACAGTCAATCTAGACATGACTATTCCCACCGCAAGCAAAACGACGGTGCCTCAAAACAGGGCATTCAGGTGCCTGCCTTTATCTCTAGGCTTGATCTCCGTAGCCTTATTAAGCGGATGTGGGGGTAATAGCACAGACCCAGTGACAGAAAAAGCAAACCGCATCGTCGAACGGATGTCGACCCGTGAAAAAGTGGGTCAGAAAATCATGATGGCGTTTCGATATTGGTGCTCAGTTGATCAGCCCGGCTGCACCAACGGAATGACCGATTTGCCCGAAGCCGTCAGCAATGCACTGCGCGAAAGCAGGATTGGCGGCGTCATCTTGTTCTCGAACAACCTTGTCGACATAGAACAGACAATACGCCTCACCGCCCAACTCAGAAGTACTGTCTCCTCCAGCACTCAGGTAGGTTTATTGATAGGGACAGACGAAGAAGGCGGCAATGTATTCCGTTTGCCGCGTGTTGTAGCGACTACGTTTCCCGGCAATATGGCGCTTGGCGCTGCCTATGAAGCGACAAAAAATGATCAGCTTGCCTACGATCAAGGCCGTGTACTCGCAACAGAAATTGCAGCTGTCGGTTTCAACCTGAACTTCGCGCCGGATGTGGACGTCAATAGCAATCCTCTCAATCCCGTCATCAACGTCCGTGCATATGGTGACGATCCTGCGACCATCAGCTTATTGGGGTATCGCACGGTGCAAGGGATGGCAAGCCAAGGCGTGATTGGTACGTTCAAACACTTCCCAGGTCATGGCGATACAGCTACGGATTCTCACTATGGTTTGCCCATCGTCAACAAGACGCGCGCCGAGGCCTACGCCATTGATCTCGCGCCGTATCGGCAAGCCATACAGTCAGGACAGGCTCCCGGCATGATCATGACCGCGCACATTCAGTATCCCGCACTTGACGATACACAATTCGTGACGCGAACCGGCGAACGTATGGTGGTGCCCGCGACCATGTCCAGGAAGATTCAACACGATATTTTGCGTGGCGAGTTGGGTTATCGGGGCGTAACGATCACCGACGCGCTGGACATGAAGGGAATTGCCAATTTCTTTGAACAAGGGGATGCGGTGATCAAGGTCTTCCAGGCAAATGTCGATATCGCCCTGATGCCCGTCGAATTCCGCGTGGCAGCGGATGTGACGCGCCTCACGGCATTGATTGATCAAGTAACGGCAGCGGTCGACTCAGGCGTGATCAATCGGGAAGAGTTCAATCGTTCTGTGGCACGGATCGTAGAGATGAAACTACGCAATGGCATTATGCCGAATGGCCCAAGCAAGCCGGCGCCAGATCGTGCATTGATCGGCAGCCCGGTCCATCGGGCAATCGAGCAAGATATTACGCAGAAGTCCATCACACTCATCCGCAACGCTGGGGGTGTCTTGCCGCTACAGGCGCAAGGCAAAAAGATTTTCATTCTGACACCGTGGGGTGAACAAGCCGAAGCGATGCGACGGCGCTTTGTCGAGCTTGGATACCCACTCGTAACCGGGGCCAAGCGGAGCAATATGACGTGGCTAGATCAGCGGAAGGCCATTGATAATGCCGATATCGTCATATTTGGTACGCTATCGACCAGCGTTACACCGGTCGAACGCAATGGCGACCCAGACAGGCCCATTCCGCTCTCGCAACCCTACTCGATGCGTCAGCTACCGGTAACAAGCAACATCGAAGGCTCACTTGTTTTCAACACTGAAGACGAACAACCCAGTTCCGCGAGCTTCCTACTCAAATCGCAAGCGGGGGTAACAAGTGAAGCGCAACAAATTCGTTACGCCATGGAGTATGCAAAAACAGTGGGGAAAAAGGTTATCCATATAACACTGCGCGCCCCGTATGACGTAGTGAATTACGATGATGTCGCCGATGCCACTTTGGCCACCTATTCCTACTATGGGTACGAGGGAGGATGGCGCGGCCCGTCAATGCCAGCCGCCGTTGACGCCATGCTGGGCTTGAAGAGCCCGGTGGGCAAATTGCCTGTTGCCATCTATGCGCAGAACCCCGATGGAACATCGGGCCCGCTACGCTATCCGCATGGATTTGGTTTGCCGTATTAGAACCTGCTCGATGTCTGCTGCGCGTCGGCGACACGGTCATCGGCATGCCCATTTACCACCAGGAATTGCCCGGGAACAAGAAATTGTGCGGGACTCAATCGATAACCAACTTGCCAAACTAGCCTGACGCAGGCAATTACTGAGGCTAACCATTGCATTGCCAAAGCAATTAACTCGTCAGCGCACATTCTAACGCAACAAGTTTCAATCGCTTCTTAGAGCCTGTTTACGATCTGTCGCGAGCAACTGTCAGCAGGACGCAGCGCAGAAACCGGAATGTACTTTGGGTACATGAGGATTTCGAGCAGCTCATAAGTCCTGATTTCCGCGAACGGGTTTTCAGGGAACTAGTTGTAACGCCATCGATCTAGGTCTTCCCTGAAATACCCGTGCAGCAGTTGATAAGCACGGCGGACCGTTTTTGTTGAAATAGGATAAGTAATGCCCCCGTTTTTTAAGAAGAAAATAGACGTTTTCCTGCCCTTGCTAATGGCAGGTGCAGTACATGCAGCTGAATTGCCAACTCCCTTTGCTAGCCCCAATACGAGTAATGAAAAAGCTGTAACCCATCTAAAGCGCGGTAAACGTGCCGTGACATCAACTAAGTTAAATCGGTGGCCCAACCGTACGATTCCTTATGTATTGACCAATGCCTCACCCAAAGTCCGTGCCCTGTTTTTAGAGGCAGCCAGACATATTGCTGAAAACAGTGCAGTACGGTTTGTGGAGCGGACAAACGAGTCGGACTATATCTATCTACTCGGTGGGCCTTCTGATGGGGAGGCCGAATACCCACCCGGTTACTATGGTGAACCGATGTGTCATGCATGGATGGGCAGAGCAGGCGGGCCCCAGGAGCTCGTACTCACCCCAAGTTGCCAGACCATCGATACGGTCTTGCATGAGCTAATGCATGCCGTCGGCTTTGGCCATGAACACCAACGCTCGGACCGTGACCAATACGTAACCGTTACCCGAGACGTTGAGGACAGTCCATTCAAGGATGTTTGCGACCCTGTAAATGCCACCCTTGCTCGTAATCTCGGAAATGATCACAAAAACATACTGGATATAGGTCCTTACGATCTGGACTCAGTAATGCATTACGAAGCCGAGCAGGGCTTAGCCTTACGCAACCCAACTGCCACCATGCGCGCATTCCCGCGCAACACCCTCTCTGCAGGCGATATTGCGGGGCTTGAGGCGCTGTATGGCGGCGCTCCCATGAATACTGTGCCAATTCCCACGGACAATAAGTTGCGTGTAGTACTGAGCAAATACGAGTTGGTACTGGCAGAGAACAATGCCGGTGAAGTCGAGTTGAAGGTGCTATCCGATGCCCCAATCACTGACGCCCCACGCGTTGAAAGTGAGAACCACTTGATTACGGCAAGCGCGGTCCGTCAGGCCGATAATGCTTACACGATCAAGGTTCAGGCACAACCTGGCGCGTTGACCCATTACGATGCAAAAACAGATACAAGACCCAATCGAATTTTTTTCCATTTCCGTACCGTCGATGGTAAAACCGGCATGGCGGTCTTCCGTGTCAGCGTTGTCAAACCAGCATGTGTGGCACGGTCATTCCGCCAATTGGTTTCATTATGGAAGCCGGAAGGCAGTGAGCAAAAGATGTGTCTGGAAGCAAAACGGCTTGCCAGCAGCAAACAGCAGACTGAGCCCGTGGCAATAGATGAGGCCTACAAGATTTCAGCGTGGGATAAAGAGATGTCTGTAGGGCTTGCCCCTTGTGATGCGGATCAACCTTTGCAGTTGTGGCGGCAAGAAGCCAACGGCCGTCTTATCAATGTGGCTGCGGCACATTGTCTTTCCCTGAAGGACCTCTTCACCGGTAAAGAGGTTGGTCTTGCCAGTGTTAATACTTCACAGCAGTGTGGCACAGACAATCCACCTGCTGTTGCTGAATGGCGCTATGAGGCCGGTAAATTGATCAATACTTCACACCCTCGTTCCGCTTTATCGGTCACCAACAATAACGGTGTAGGGCTGTTTCCTGCACAAAATAAATCAGTGCCATGGCAACAATGGGTTTGGTATTGATAACCTGTCCACAATCTTACTGCGCAGCCATGATCAGGGCTTATGTGCTGCTCGCTCCTCTCACCCTCCCCGGAAGGGGAGACACCAAACGGCTACGTTGCTTTGCACCAGACTGTAGTTAAGAGAAGAGCATATATCTTGGGTTGAGCCAGGCAATAACTTTACAACTGAGGGGTGTAATGCAAGTGCTCCATGTAAAGCGTGATTCCAAGACAAAGCCCCGCAAAATGCGGGGCTTTGTCTTGTGCCGTGAAAAATTATGTGTCGCTCGACGCGGCCTTATTTATCAGTCCCAGCTCAACGCGCCACCACTCTGATATTCAATCACCCGTGTCTCGAAGAAATTTTTCTCTTTCTTCAAGTCGATCATCTCACTCATCCACGGGAACGGATTGGTTGCACCAGGGAACATCGGTTCTAGCCCAATCTGCTGCATACGGCGGTTGCAGATGAAGCGCAGGTAGTCCTTGAACATGCCGGAATTCAGGCCCAGCACACCTCGTGGCATGGTGTCTTCAGCGTAGGCGTATTCCAGATCCACCGCTTTTTGGAACAAGCCGGTCAGCTCGGCCTTGAAGGCGTCGGTCCACAGATGTGGGTTTTCCATCTTCACGGTGTTGATGAGGTCGATGCCGAAGTTACAGTGCATCGACTCATCGCGCAGGATGTACTGGTACTGCTCGGCGGCACCGGTCATCTTGTTCTGGCGGCCCAGCGCCAGGATTTGCACGAAGCCGACGTAGAAGAACATGCCTTCCATGATGCAGGCGAACACGATAAGCGACTTCAGCAGTTGCTGGTCGGTCTCGGGGGTGCCCGTCTTGAAGGTGGGGTTAGTCAACGCGTCAATAAACGGGATCAGGAAGTCGTCCTTGTCACGAATGGACTTGATCTCGTGATAGGCGTTGAAGATTTCGGCCTCATCCAAACCCAGGCTTTCCACGATGTATTGGTAGGCGTGGGTATGGATGGCTTCTTCGAAAGCCTGACGTAGCAGGAACTGGCGGCATTCGGGCGCAGTGATGTGGCGATAGGTGCCCAGCACGATGTTGTTGGCCGCCAAGCTGTCGGCCGTGACAAAGAAGCCCAGGTTGCGCTTGACCAGACGGCGCTCGTCTTCGCTCAGGCCGTTGGGGTTCTTCCACAGCTCGATATCGCGCTGCATGTTGATTTCCTGCGGCATCCAGTGGTTGGCGCAGGTAGCGAGGTATTTCTCCCAAGCCCATTTGTATTTGAAGGGGACCAACTGGTTGACGTCGGTACCACCATTGATGATGCGCTTGTCCACGGCGCTGACGCGACCGGTGGGGCTGGCTTGCCCACTGGAAGGGGCCTGTGGGTTAGTAGCCGGCTTGGCTGCGGTTTGTGCAGCAGAGGTTTCTTCCCAAGACAGCATTTTTTTCTCCTGAATATTACTTAGTTCTTCAATTTCGCATATCGATCAGCCACACATCGGGGCATCGCACATTTTTCTACAGCGCACCCTATGTCCGTTGGCGTCGCCGAGCATCACAGACTGACGCGGAGCAGTCCGGGGCCGCCTGTTTGAGCCCACCAAGTGGGCGAGTTTCGGCCCAGGCCGCGACAGTCGAGAAGCGCAGGGCACCAGCCGTAGGCCGGCGACACCGTCGGGCTCGCCTTTCTTTGCTTACTTTCTTTGGCGAAGCAAAGAAAGTAAGACGGGCGCGAGACGGACTCTCGCTCAAAACATACGCGGCAAAGCCGCTAAAATCTGGAAAGTACACAGATGGCGGCAGAGGGACTCCCTTACCACCATGCCTTTCAGATCAAGCCCGCGATGCTCGCAACATCGCGGGCTTTCTCATTGCTACGTCTACTGAACTCAACGCTGCACTACCACTTGGGCCACGATGTTCGCCAAGCCCGCAACCGCCCCGGTGCTTTGGGTGTCCTACTGGTTGGCTCAAGCAGCTTCGCTACAACCTTATCGATCTCAACCGCGCGGGCAGGCTCGGCACTACTATCTATGGCAGCTGCCTCGCCACCCGGTACAAGCCCATCGAGAATGATGGCTGCATCGCTTTCCCTCGCAGCCAACTCGCTGGTATCGGTGTTACTGGCAGGCTTCGCACTCAGGGTTGTCGATGCTGCAAAACTTGGCCGACTCAGCGGCTTCCTCCCCTGCGGCGTAACTGCCGACGGCCACTTCGATCGGGGCGGAGGACAGATGACCACCGCCAACGGGCACGGCATTCAGCTCGCCACCACGGCCGGTTGACTTCTCGGCGCTCGATGCCGACAAAGTGCGCAGGTAGTAGGTAGTTTTCAGGCCACGCACCCAGGCAAGTTTGTACAGGTCATCCATCTTCTTGCCCGATGCGCCGGCCATATAGATGTTCAGGCTCTGCGCTTGGTCGATCCACTTCTGGCGACGCGATGCGCATTCCACCAACCAGTTGGCTTCCACTTCAAACGCCGTGGCGTACATGGCCTTAAGGTCTTGCGGCACGCGGTCGATACGGGCGAGCGAGCCATCGAAGTACTTGATGTCGCCTATCATCACGTCGTCCCACAGGCCGCGTTCTTTCAGGTCATGCACCAAGTATTCATTGATGACGGTGAATTCACCCGACAGGTTCGACTTCACGAAGATGTTCTGGTAGTTCGGCTCGATAGAAGCAGAGACACCAACGATGTTCGCGATAGTTGCCGTCGGGGCAATCGCCAAGCAGTTGGAGTTGCGCATGCCATGGGTGGCAATGCGCTGGCGCAGTTCCGTCCAGTCGAGCAGGGCACTGCGATCCATTTCCAAGTAGCCGCCGCGCGCTTCCATCAGTAAGTCGATGCTGTCTTGCGGCAAGATACCTTGCGACCACAGGCTGCCATCATAGCTGGGGTACTTGCCACGCTCTTCGGCCAACTCGGTGCTGGCGTAGTAGGCGTGATAGGCCACCAGTTCCATCGACTTGTCGGCAAAGGCAACCGCTGCGTCTGAGGCATACGGCGTGCGCAGCTTGTGCAGGCAGTCCTGGAAACCCATGATGCCCATACCAACCGGGCGATGCTTGAGGTTGGAAGTACGCGCCTTCTTTACCGGGTAGAAGTTGATATCGACAACATTGTCGAGCATACGCATCGCAGTCTTGGTCGTACGGCGAAGCTTGTCGCTGTCGAGGCTGTACTGGCCGTCCGCGCCCAGCACCATGTGGTTGACCAAGTTGACCGAGCCCAGATTACACACGGCGATTTCGGTTTCATTGGTGTTGAGGGTGATTTCGGTACACAGGTTGGAGCTATGCACCACGCCAACGTGCTGCTGCGGACTGCGGATATTGCACGGGTCTTTGAACGTGAACCACGGGTGGCCGGTTTCAAACAGCATGGTCAGCATCTTGCGCCACAACTGCAAAGCCGGAATCTTCTTGTACACGCGCATCTCGCCACGCGCTGCCTTCGCTTCATAGCGGGTATAGGCTTCGGCAAACGCCTTGCCATACAGCTCGTGCAGGTCGGGCACTTCACTGGGGCTGAACAGCGACCAGTCGCCGCCTTCCATCACGCGCTGCATGAAAAGGTCGGGAATCCAGTTCGCGGTATTCATATCGTGGGTACGACGACGGTCATCACCGGTGTTCTTGCGCAGTTCGAGGAACTCCTCGATGTCGGCATGCCAAGTTTCGAGGTAGGCACACACCGCACCCTTGCGCTTGCCACCTTGGTTTACCGCCACGGCAGTGTCGTTGACCACCTTCAGGAACGGCACAATGCCTTGCGACTTGCCGTTGGTGCCCTTGATATGGCTGCCCATCGAACGCACTGATGTCCAATCGTTGCCCAGGCCGCCGGCATACTTAGACAGCAGCGCATTTTCCTTCAGGCCTTCATAGATACCATCGAGGTCATCAGCGATGGTCGTCAGGTAACAGCTGGAAAGCTGGCTGCGCTGAGTACCCGAATTGAACAACGTAGGCGTCGAAGACATGAAGTCGAAAGTCGACAGTACGTTGTAGAACTCGATGGCACGGGCTTCACGGTCGGTTTCGCGCAGGGCCAGGCCCATGGCGACGCGCATGAAGAATGCCTGTGGCAATTCAATGCGGTGGCCGTGGATATGCAGGAAGTAACGGTCAAACAGGGTTTGCAGGCCAAGGTAGTCGAACTGGTAGTCCCGCTCGTACTTCATGGCTGCGCCCAGACGAGCCAAGTCGAACTGCGCCAGCTGCTCGTCCAGCAACTCGGCATCAATACCGCGCTTGATGAACTTGGGGAAATATTCGGCGTAACGCGTCGCCATTTCCTCGTGCATCACTTCCTCGCCCAGCACTTCGCGACGCAGGCTGTGCATCAAGAGGCGGGCGGTGACCTTGGAGTAGGACGGTTCTTTTTCGATCAACTGGCGGGCGGAAAGAATGGCGGACTTGCGCACTTCCTCGGCCGGTACGCCGTCATAGAGGTTCTTCAGGGTCTCGGTGATGATGTGCTCAGGGTTGGTAATTGTTTCAAAACCCGAGCACGCCGATTGCACCAGCGCCCGCAACTTGGCGATGTCGAGTGGCTTGGCCACCCCTTCGTCGTTCACATTGATGGCGCTGGCCGGCGCATGCTCGACTTCGCTCTTGGCCAGACGTTCTTGATGACGACGCTCGCGGTACAGCACATAGGCGCGCGCCACGTCGTGCTCGCCCGAACGCATCAGGGCCAATTCGACCTGGTCTTGCACATCTTCGATATGGATCGCACCACCTTCGGGTTTGCGCCGCATCAGCGCATTCACCACCAGGTCGGTGATCTTTTGTACCGTCTCACGAACCGATGCCGACTGCGCCGCTGCACCACCATGTACTGCCAGGAAGGCCTTGGTGATGGCGACCGAGATCTTCATGGGCTCGAACGGGACAACTGCACCGTTTCGGCGGATGGTCTTGTACTCGGCACCCGACTGGGCAGCAGTCGAGACCACGCTGTCGTTACCCTGCGGATAAGCCGCACGCGTGGTGCTTTCGGTATCGGTCGTTGTGTACATGTAAGGAGGGCTCCTTTGAATGTTGATTGATAAGCCTTGGCCGTACGATGCTGATGCCAAGGCTGCTAAGCCTGTTCAATGTCTTACTGCGCGTTCCTTATCAAGGGCTCAAGTACTGCTCGAAAGCCCTCATCCGCTCCAGACTATTTGAACAGGTTCTGAGTAGCTGCCTGTTCAGGCTGGGTGATGGATGCCGGCAGACCACCGCACCAAAACTCGGTATGCACACACTTAAAGTCACATCGCGGCAGACCCGCAACGGGGTGTGGATAATTCGGTGTATAAAATGTGGAAAAACACAATATGTAGTGTTTTTTAACCGTACTTACTACTAAGTGTAGTAGTTGATGCCTTCTCTGGCAAATTTGAACTGCTCAACTAACGTAGATGCTGGCTATCAAAAGACGGGCCGGTTGCCCTGCCCAAAATCAAACGGAAAAATCACCCAAAACCACTCGTAACCCGTTACCCGCAGCTTGTGGATAAATCGGTGGACAATATGTAGAGAAGTGGACTTGGCGCATAAAACGGATAACCAATATCTCCCACTTGCTGCGACCCGCCCACTGGCCGATGATGGCCTGCTCAATGCTCATATTCACTTACGGAGTCACCATGCCCCCTGCCCTACGCTGTCTGGCGCTCACCCTCGCCTTTAGCCTCCCTGCTGCCGCTGCAACCAGAATCGACGTCGCAAATACGCTGCAGGCACTGCAAACCGCCATTGGCGCTGCAAGTTGCGAGACCAATGACGATTGCCACGTAATCGGTGTGGGCGCACGCGCGTGCGGTGGGCCGGAAAGCTACCTGCCCTGGTCCAGCCGAGATGGCGATGAAGCAACGATCAAGTCCCTGGCCGAACAACATCACACAGCACGCCAAGCGGAAGTCACCGCCCGAGGTGAGATGTCGACCTGCTCAATCCTCCCCAAGCCGGCGGTACGCTGCCAAGCCAAACGCTGCGAGCTACAACCGCGCGTCACGTCAACGGGGAAGGACGACATCTAGGTACCTGCTCAACACTTTGTAGCGCGTAAAGGCTTTCGGAGCGGTCCATAAGTGCCACTCAAACCGCTTCATATCTTTTGATTCATTTGGCATAAAAAAGCGCCGGCGATCCGATATTCGTCATGATCTCAACCCAAAAAACACGCCAGAAATCGGCATAGGGGCGGCTAGATTACCTGGCTGACCCCTGCCACACCACCCGGCATGCGGGTCCGCACCGGGCGGTTCGAGAAGTTGAGGTTAGGCGAGTCTTGGTACACCAAGGCGGTCGAAGTAGGCAATCGGCAACACCCGGTTCAGAACACCGCA
>NZ_PDZH01000040.1 GCF_002735695.1 Chitinimonas sp. BJB300 | reverse complement strand
GCAAGCGACCAAAGCCCATATGGAGATGTTGGAAAACACCCCGGAACGAGTGTGCTCCTATTTCGAAGACCCCAGGATCAAGTACGCCGCCTGATCAATACTTAGTTGCCGGGTGAATAGAACCTGTTTATGGCAGCACAGAAACCGGGAAGGTACGGTGGATGGATGAGGCTGCGAACTTCCACAGGGGCAAAGCGTCCTCGCGGTTTCATAAGCAGTGTAAGAACCCGTCTAAAGTCTGCTGCGCGTCAGCAATATGGCGTTAAAAACACCCTCGACATGCGCAATTACCACTCTAGTAAACGCCGCTTCCTTGGCTGTTTTCGCCTTAGCTTGCTCTAGCTCGTGAGACTTTAGTTAGGCTCTAAGGACCTTGGTCCTTGAGCCAAGGAACAGGTTTTCAGGAAGCGTTTTCATCCCCGTAAGGAGTTTTACCCTCATGAAGTCCTTGTATCTACTGCCGTCCCTGTTTTTTATCCTAGCGCTTGGTCAAGCAAATGCGACAGATGAAGTCCGTATCGCCATGGAAGGCAAGTTTCCACCGTTTGAAGAGCTGGATGCCAAGGGCAACCTGAAAGGCTTCAACGTCGATATTGCTGAAGCCTTGTGCACTGAGATGAAGGCCAAATGCAAGCTTGTCCGGTTTGAATGGGATGATTTGATCCCGGCGCTGAACGATAAAAAGGCGGATGCCATCGTGGCGTCAATGTCGATCACCGATGAACGCGCTCAGCAGGTCGACTTCACCGAAAAGTACGCCCAAACCCCGGCCTTCTTTTTTGCCAAGTCCCATCGCATCCCCTATGTGTTCGTCAGCCCCAAGCGATTGGCTGGGATGAAGATTGGCGTGCAGGTAGATACAACGTATGACCGCTACGTCACCGCCAAATATGCGGCTACGTCGCCCATTGTGCACTTCAAGAGCACAGATGAGATGTACAGCGCATTGGTCAGTGGCGAAGTGGATTTGGCCATGGATGATTCGGTCGCCGGCTATTATGGTTTCCTGGAGACTTCACGGGGTAAGGGGTACGAGTTGGTAGGTTCTGCGGTGGTTGACCCGAAGTATTTTGGCGAAGGGCAGGGGATTGCCGTGCGCAAAGGGGATAAAGACCTGAGAGGACGTCTTGACAAGGCATTGGCCTCGATCCTGATTAATGGCACCTACAAAGAAATTCAGCGCAAGTACTTTATCTTCAATGTCTACTAACCCATTACAAAGCATCCCCAATATCGACCGTGCCATGGCGGCCGATTTGAATTTGTTGGGCATCACCGTACCGGCTGACTTGAAAGGCCGTGACGCGCTGGCGCTGTATGCACAGTTGTGCAACATCACAAACCAGCGGAACGACCCATGTGTGGCGGATACGTTTATGGCTGCGGTTCACTAGGCGAAGCCCGCAAGTGGTGGTCATTTACGGCGGAAAGAAAGCGCCTGTTTGCGCTGGAGGCCAAGTCGGGCGGATAAGTCAGCCCTGGCTTGACTTTGTCGCGCCAAAGGCGTTTGCTGCCTGTAGGGTGTTTCTTTCCATTGCATGCTATCTGCCAAGCGCAGCCCTGTGGTTAAATCCTGCTCATGAGTATGCTGTTCAAGAAAATCGCGCTGGTTGCCCGGCGCAATAGCCCAAACATCGGCGCCCCGTTGCGTCGTTTGGCCGCATTGTTGCGCCAATATGAGTGCAACAGCATCGTGTTGGATGCCGACACCGCCGAAGAACATCCAATTGCCGACACGCTGGTGGTGCCGCCTGATCAGATCGGCAAGGTTGCTGACCTGGTGATTGTGCTGGGGGGGGACGGCACCATGTTGTCGATTGCACGACTGGTGGCGCCATATCGGATTCCACTGGTGGGTATTAACCAGGGCCGGCTGGGCTTTATGACAGATATCGGCGTGGATGATATCGAAACCATTATTCCGCGCATTCTTGATGGCGATTTTGTGCCGGAAGAACGGATGCTGCTAGCCGCCAAGGTGATCCGTGGTGATCGTGAAATCCATGCCGCGCTGGCAGTGAATGATGTGGTATTCAGCCGCGGTTCGCTTGGGTCCATGATCGAATTCGAAATTTTTATCGATGACCAGTTTGTCTACAGCCAGCGTTCGGACGGTCTGATTGTCAGCACCCCCACGGGGTCAACTGCCTATGCACTGGCGTCGGGCGGGCCGATTCTGCATCCTACGGTGCCTGCCATTGCCTTGGTGCCCATCTGCCCGCAAACCATGACGGCGCGACCGATTGCGGTGAACGATGCGGCCACGGTGGAATTCATGTTGACCCGTGGTGTTGATGCCAAAGTGCATTTCGACGGCCATTCTCATTTCGACCTGCAAGAGATGGACCGCGTCAGCATCAAACGCTATCGCAACTCGCTGCGTATCTTGCATCCGGTCGGGTACAACTACTACGACATGTTGCGCCACAAGCTGCACTGGGGCGAACGCCTGTTCTGATTTTGTTCAATCCTGCCCGCCTTTCGCGGGCAGTCTGTTTCTGGATAGCCTGCCATGCTGCTGACCCTGCGTTTGCGCGATTTCGTGATTGTCGATGAACTGGAGCTGACTTTCGGTCGAGGCTTTAGCGTGCTCACCGGCGAGACGGGTGCCGGGAAATCCATCCTGATCGATGCGTTGTCCTTATTGCTGGGCGAGCGGGCCGATGCTGGCGTAGTGCGGCATGGCGCTGACAAAGCTGATCTGACCGCCGAGTTTGATGTCAATGGGCATGCCGATATGCAGGCCCTATTGCATGAATATGACTTCCAAGGCGACGACGGGGTATTGCTGTTGCGCCGTTCCATCGATGCAAACGGCCGTTCGCGTGCGTTCATCAATGGCCATTCCGCTACCTTGGCACAGCTGAAGGAACTCGGCGAATTTTTGGTGGATATCCACGGCCAGCACGCGCATCAATCGTTATTGCGCAGCGAAGCCCAGCGCAATCTGTTGGATGCCTACGCCGGTCAGACCGAGCAGGCACGTAGCGTTCGCACGGCTTTTCAGGACTGGAAAAAGGCGGAGGAAAAATGTAACGAAGCCAGCCGTCACGCGGGCGAGTTCGCTGCCGAGCGCGAACGGTTGCAATGGCAGATAGATGAATTGGCGACCCTGGACCTGCAGGAAGGTGAGTGGTTGTCCTTGCAGCAAGAGCACGGCCGATTGAGCCATGCTGCCAGCCTGATTGAAGGCGGCCAGGGCGCGCTTGAAGCGCTGGCTGAGGGCGAGCAGAACGCGCAATCGCTGCTTGCCGGTGTGCAAGCGAAGTTGTACGAACTCGCCCGGCTGGACTCCGCCTTAAATGAAACCGTTGAATTACTGGCGACGGCTGACGCCAATCTATCGGAAGCTGTTCATGCGCTGCGCCATTATGCGGGGCGTGTGGAGTTGGACCCAGAACGCTTGGGCGAAGTTGAGCGGCGCATGGATGACATCTACCGGTTGGCGCGCAAATACCGTGTCGAGCCAGAGCAATTGACTGAAAAATTGACAGCCTGGTGTGACCGTTTGGCAGAGCTGGGTGGCGATGAAGGCATCGAGGCACTGGAGTCGGTACGGGTAAAGGCTGAGGCAGTCTATCGTCAGCAGGCTGCCCCCCTGAGCAAAGCACGTGGCAGTGCGGCAGAAAAGCTGGGCAAGGTCGTAAGTGCCGAGATGCAAGCCATGGCCATGGTGGGCAGCCGTTTCGAGATTGCATTGCAACCTGCCGCCACACCCGCCGCTTTTGGCTTGGAACAGGTGGAATTTCTGGTAGCGCCCCACGCCAAGGCGCCCGCACGCGCCTTGGCCAAGGTGGCCTCCGGCGGTGAACTATCGCGCATCAGCCTAGCGTTGCAAGTCGTCACCAGCCAGGTGGCGGCCGTGCCCACGCTGATTTTTGACGAGGTAGATGTCGGAATTGGCGGGCGAGTGGCGGAGATTGTCGGTCGACTCCTGAAAAAACTAGGCGAACGCCATCAGGTACTCTGCATCACCCATCTGCCGCAGGTGGCCGCCAGTGGCGACCATCAGCTGCAAGTCGCAAAAATCACCAGCAAGAACAAGGTCAGTAGCCAGATCGCCTTATTGGACCGCGAAGGGCGGGTTGAGGAAATCGCCCGTATGCTCGGTGGTGTGGACATCACCGATACCACGCGCCAACACGCCCGGGAAATGTTGGGGTTTCAATAATGCTCAATCCTACCTGCAATAGAGTGACATATTGTCAGGTTGGGATGGGGTAAGGGGCAATTAGCCATGCTGGACGGAACGAAGGGATTATTACAGAGGTTCTGACTGTGTAGCCAATGCATTGATGACCGTTGTACGTGCGGTTTCCGCCCAAATATTGCCAATGACATTGAGCACATTGGTAGTGGAGTCAACTGCATACAGTCCAAGTAGCACCATAGACTTTTCCACGGACAATTCGGACCCTTGTGCTTCTGTCGTTGCATCTAGCGAGAACGTAGCAACAAAAGGTAAGCCATTAAGCAGCACATCCATAGCATAAAATTGCCGTAACTTGTCTGCAGTTGCAGGGGCATATCGCAGGTAACGACCAGCCTTTGCGATCAAGGCCAACCCACGCTCAAACTGTGGGATCGTGCCTACAGCGTGATATTCCGACACTAATGGATCGGACTGGGTACAAGGTAATTTCTCGAACGCCTGTTGGGCAGCAAGGATTGCTTCCAATCCTTGCTTACCGCTTTCCCAAAGCATCTGGAGGTTATCGGGTTTGCTTTGTAGGCGGGTTGGTACAGAACGCAGACAACCGCCATAGAGTCCTTGCGTAGCCGGGCAATGTGAGACGTACATCGATTTACCTATTAATTCCCGAAATAGTTAATATCCCCCCGCCAAGGGGTTGTTCCTGGTCCCCGCCAAGGGACTAAGTGCTGAGTGTTAATTTATAACAAGGCGCGCATCGTATATACCAAAATTTACTCAGTCAATCAGGGGGTTACCCGAATGCTGTGCAAATTCACGGCAATGTAGAGCGTCAACTCAATCTAATTTGAAACGAGGTGGTAAATGCTAGAACAACAGACAACAAAGGAAAAAGTCCCAACCCACAACATTGGCGTGCGGTGGGTTGGCCACTTCAGGTGAAGCATTTAATTTCGGGAATTCTGCTGACAGTGCGTTGGCGCGCGATCTGCCGGCCTCTACGGGTAAATTGCTCACCCGCGCATACTCGCGCCAGTAAAGAGCGCGCTTGTTATACATTAATTCGGTAAACGATAGGCTCGGATTCTAACCTGACATTCGCTGCCGCAGTCAATTTTTTATCGCATTGGCATATGCCCGTCAGCCATTGAGGCTGCCATGAACTGGCGTAAGTTGAATGACTTTTCTAAAAAATCAATCAGTTATATGGTTTTGCGACTTAATTTCAAACTATCCATAATCAATAGACAGCTGTGGAAAATTCGACGTGCTGCTATGCGAGCAAGAGGCGCAATTGCCGATGGGAAGCTACCGTCTACACAATAGCCAGCAAACCGATTTGGCTAGCCATTAAAAAGCATCAAATGTCAGCTTGCGCACCGCGACTCAAGCCAAACACCACGCCTAATAAGGCTACCCAAAAAGGTGGGATCGCATGTAATACAGCTGAAATTCATCGTTGATTTAATGTAGTGTGGAGTGGGTGTGACAAGCACTTGAATTGGCAGGCAGCCCTGAATGCGCTAGCGTGGCGCCCTTTTTGTGATGTGAGCGACCCAGCATGTCTGAACCTGCCGACTTTATGCGACTGGCCCTGGCCGAGGCTGACAAGGCTCGGGCAGCCGGTGAAGTGCCCGTCGGTGCGGTGTTGGTGCATCACGGCAAGGTCATCGCCACGGGCAGCAATGCCCCCATCAGCCTGCACGATCCATCCGCCCACGCCGAGATGCTGGCGCTTCGGGCTGCTGCCGCAATCCTGGGAAATTACCGCCTGCCCGGTTGCGAGTTGTATATAACGCTGGAGCCTTGCGCCATGTGCGCTGGAGCCATCATGCATGCACGCCTGGCCAAGGTAGTTTTTGCCGCACGTGACCCGAAGACGGGGGCGGCCGGCAGTGTGCTCGATCTCTTCTCCCTCCCCAAGTTGAATCACCACACCGTGGTGGAAGGCGGCTTATTGGCCGTTGAAGCCAGCCAACAGCTGCGTGACTTCTTTGCGACCCGACGTGAAGCAACTAAACAAGCCAAGCAATTGGCGCTTAAGTTGCAGGACAAGGGTTGATCCTCCTGGCGAAGAGGTTGGCATCCCAGCTAAAACAGCGATGAATGCATTGCGCTTATGCGTGCTGCATTTGGCTATGACTGGCAAGTTCACATAGCGCCTGCCATGCTTAGGAAGCATTGAACTGTGTTATTACGGGCGTAAATGCACCTGTTGCTGCACTGTGTAGTCAAAAGCTAGCGGATTACAGGCGCTTAGGCTTGTAGAATTACTACATATAGGATCGAAGCCATCAGATACGCTTCGCCCAAAGCCCATTGACGCAGGGCAAAACAGAGATGCATTACCCAAAAGCCAGGAGCACCGAATCCCATGCAGCGCAGCACAAAGATAGTCGCCACCCTCGGGCCAGCCACCAATGACCCTGATGTCCTGACCCGGATCATCGCCGCCGGCGTGAATGTAGTCCGACTCAACTTTTCGCATGGCAAAGCCGAAGACCATATCGGGCGCGCCCAGATGGTTCGCGATGCGGCGAACCGATTAGGTGTAGCAGTCGCCATCATGGTCGATTTGCAAGGCCCCAAGATTCGGGTAGGCAAGTTTGAGAAGAACAAGATCACCCTGGAGCCCGGCCAGTTGTTTATCCTCGACGCCGCATGCGAATTGGGGAATAGCGAGCGGGTGGGCCTGGACTACAAGGAACTGCCGCGTGATGTCAGTGCCGGCAGCGTGCTATTGCTGGATGATGGACGACTCGTGCTCGATGTACAGAGTGTGCAAGGCAGCGCTATCCACACGCGGGTGCGTATCGGCGGGGTGCTGAGCAACAACAAGGGCATCAACCGGCAAGGTGGTGGCTTGTCGGCTCCCGCGCTGACCGCCAAGGACATGGATGACATCAAGGTGGCCGCCCAGCTGGAAGCGGACTACGTGGCGGTATCCTTCCCCAAGAGCGGGGCAGACATGTATATGGCCAAGACCTTACTGTTGGCGGCGGGTAGCAAAGCCCAGGTTGTGGCCAAGATCGAACGCACCGAAGCCATCGCCAACCTGGAAGAATTGGTTGAAGCCTCCGACGTCATCATGGTGGCGCGGGGTGACTTGGCGGTAGAGGTGGGCGATGCGGCTGTGCCGGCGCTGCAAAAACGCATGATTCGATTGGCGCGGAGCAAGAACAAATTGACCATCACCGCCACGCAGATGATGGAATCGATGATTACCAGCCCCGTGCCGACCCGTGCAGAAGTCAGCGATGTGGCCAATGCCGTGCTCGATGGGACAGACGCCGTGATGCTGTCGGCCGAAACCGCCGCCGGTAAGTACCCCATTGAGACGGTAGAAGCGATGGCGCGGGTTTGCATCGAAGCCGAGAAGTCGTCCGACTACCAGCTTGATCGCGATTTCCTCAGTCGTGAATTCACCCGCGTAGACCAGTCAATCGCCATGGCAGCGCTGTTTACCGCAACGCACCTCAAGGTAAAAGCCATTGTCGCGCTCACCCAAACCGGTGCAACAGCGCTATGGGCCAGCCGCGTCAATTGTGGGGTGCCTATTTACGCCATGACGCCTGAGTTGGGCACCTACCGCAGGCTGAGCCTTTTCCGTGATGTGCACCCAATGACGCTGGACCATGATTGCGACCAGAAGTCGTTGCTGGAATCTGCCGAGAAGCGGTTGCGCGACCAGGACTTGGTACAGTCTGGTGATTTGCTGGTGGTGACGGTGGGCGATACGGTAGGGCAAATGGGTAGCACCAACACGATGAAGATTGTGCGTGTAGCCTGAACGTCGTTTACCGCGAGGTTGAGTGCGAAAAGCACAATGCCCGTCAGTAGTCCTGACGGGCATTGTGCTTTTACAGTGCTTTGAATAGGTACTTACAGCTTGAACTTGGCGAAGCTGGCGCGAATACCACTCGCCAAGGTATTGAGATCGCTCAGGGTGCCAGTCATTGACTGTAGCGCATCGTCACTTTCCTGAATCTGGGAAGTCACCTTCTCGGCATTCTGTGCCATCAAGGTAGCGGCTTGGCGCTGCTCGCTGGTGGAATGCGCAATCTCACGCATGTTGGCAACCATCTGAGACATGCGTTCCTGGATTGCCGAAATATTTTGGGCGGTGTCTCGGGTCAAACCTGCTCCGGCTTCGACCGAGTCCAGCGTGCGTTGCATATTGCCGCTGGCACCTTGGGTGGCTTCACGCATGGCGCTGATCATGCCGGAAATTTCCAGGGTTGCTTTACCCGTGCGCTCTGCCAGTTTACGTACTTCATCCGCTACCACGGCAAACCCCCGGCCTTGTTCGCCCGCACGGGCAGCTTCAATCGCCGCATTGAGCGCCAACAGGTTGGTCTGGTCCGCAATCTCCTTGATAACCTTGACGATGCCGCCAATATCATCGGCTCTTCGGCCCACCTCGCCAAATAGCGAAGAGAGTTCACGTACAGCACCAGCCGAGTTGTCGATTTCGGTTGAAACCTGTTCGATACGCGCCGCGCCTTCGCTGGAGAGCTGGCCTGTGCCATCCATCATCTTGTTGGCGTCGCTGGCATACTCGGCGATATGCGAAATACTCACCGTCAGTTCTTCAATGGTGGCTGCATTGGCTGCGCCATGGTCGGCCAGCTGGCGTGAGTCCCCCGACATGCGTTTTGTCAGGCCGGCAATGGCGTTAACGCCATCGGTCAAACTACCGGCCTCTTGTTGCAGGTCGGCGAACATTTGCCTTAGCTGTTCTTGGAATTGGTTGAATGCCTGGGCAGTTTCAGCGATTTCATCATTGCCATTGACTGGGATACGACGTGTCAGATCACCGCCTCCTGCAGCAATGGTACGCATGGCATCCTTCACCCGAATCAAACCAGCCAACATTTTGCCTATCAGCAAGGTAAGCAGGGGGATGACGACAATCAGTATCACCACCACCATGGCAATCGAGAAAGTCAGTAGTTTATTCAGGGGCGCTAGCGCATCCGTTTTGTCGATTACCACAACCAAGTACCATCCAGTGCTTGGGATAGCTCGCGCCTGTACAAATTTTGCCTCTCCTCCAATGTTGAACTCCTCCATCTTGTTGGCGCCCGCCAATGACCTCAATTGGTTGGCATCCAATTCAGGCGCGAGTTCTGTCGCCGGCTTCATGCGGCGGGCTTCATCGGTATGAATCAGCACATGGCCCTTGGCATCCACCGCAAAGGCGTAGCCCTGGTGGGCCAATTTCAAGCCAAGCACACCGGAAACCAAGCCGTCCATGAAGACGTCACCTGCAGCCACTGCAGTGGCGGCGGCACCACTGCCCACAGGTGTCGCCAGCGTAATGACCAGTTTCTTGGTCGATGCATCCAGATAGGGCTCGGTAATGATAGGTGCCCCTGCACTCGCCGCCTGCTGATACCACGGCCGCGAAGTCGGGTCGTATCCTGCTGGCAGTTCCTGGGGCTTGGAAAACAAGACGCGTTTGTCCGGGTAGGCGATATACGTTGTATCAAACCCACCCGCTTTCTCACTTAACTGCAGAAAGGGGATCACCTCAGCCTGTTGGCTGAACCCCGATAAAGCCGTGATCAACATCGCTTTGCTCATCATCCAGTCATTGGCTGACTTCGCGCCAGCCTCAACCGCTTCAGAAGATTGCGCCTCCAAAGAGGACATCAATTCGCCACGCATCCGTTGATAGGAAGCCCCAGTCAGCAAAATCGCAACTGCTGCCAAGACAACGACCATGGCGACGATGAGCTTGGTACGGAGTGACTGCATGGAACGGCTCCTTATAACGATGACGGATGCTGTGGGGTGCAGCTTGGCACTATGTTTATGTTCAACAATAGGCTATAGACGCAGCGAATGAAGCCACTTTTCAGGACTGTTGCGTGTTAGAACTGATCTAAAGTCTGCTGCACGTCTACGATGCAGCGTTGAATGCATCCGCGGAATACACATTTACCTTTGGTGAACGCGGCTCTCGTTGCCCTTTTTACTTAGCTTGGAAGGCTTTGAACCGGTCCTTGGAAACAAAAATGCCGCCCGATCACAGAGGTGATCGGGCGGCATTTAAAGCTACGGCAGCCGGGGCGCTTACTTCTTGCGTTGCGGTGGCAGGTCGGTACAGGTGCCTTCAAAGACTTCTGCCGCCATGCCTATCGACTCACCCAAGGTAGGGTGGGCATGGATGGTTTTACCGATATCAGTCGCGTCGCAACCCATTTCGATGGCGAGGCAGAGCTCACCCAGCATATCGCCGGCATGGGTGCCAACAATGGCGCCACCGATCAGCCGATGTGTTTCAGCATCGAAAATCAGCTTGGTGAAACCTTCGTCACGGCCATTGGCAATAGCGCGGCCGGAAGCCGTCCACGGGAAGGTCGACTTCTCGACCTTGATACCGGTCTTCTTGGCTTCGTCTTCCGTCATGCCTACCCAGGCGACTTCCGGGTCGGTATAGGCAACGCCGGGAATCACGCGCGCATCGAAGAAGGCTTTGTGGCCGGCTGCATTTTCAGCGGCAATATGGGCTTCATGCACCGCCTTGTGTGCCAACATCGGTTGGCCAACGATATCGCCAATGGCGAAGATGTGGGGCACATTGGTGCGCATCTGCTTGTCGACTTCGATATAGCCACGGTCGGTTACTGCCACGCCTGCGTTTTCGGCACCAATCAACTTACCATTGGGTGCACGGCCCGCGGCGACAAGCACCAGGTCATAGCGCTGCGGCTCCTTAGGTGCAGCTTCGCCCTCAAATGCCACCCAGATGCCATCGGCCTTGGCTTCGACGGCTACGGTTTTGGTCTTGAGCATGATGCTGTCAAAACGGTGGGCATTCATCTTCTGCCAGACCTTGACGAGGTCACGGTCCGCGCCTTGCATCAAGCCATCCATCATCTCAACCACATCAAGCCGCGCGCCCAGCGTTGAATACACCGTGCCCATTTCCAGCCCGATGATACCGCCGCCAATGACCAGCATCTTCTTGGGCACCGCCTTCAATTCCAGCGCGCCGGTGCTGTCGACGATGCGTGGGTCTTCCGGAATGAAAGGCAGCTTCATCACGCGTGAGCCGGCGGCAATGATGGCTTGCTTGAACTTGAGGGTTTTTTTCTCGCCGGTCTTGGCCTGGCCTTCACCCGTGGTGAGTTCGACTTCCATATGGTAAGGGTCGAGGAAGCGGCCCAGGCCACGTACGACTTCGACTTTGCGCGTCTTGGCCATGCCTGCAATGCCACCGGTCAATCTGGTTGTCACCTTATCCTTGTAGGCACGCAGCGCGTCGATGTCGATTTCCGGTTCGGGATACTTGATGCCATGGGCGGCGAGATGTTTGACCTCGTCTATTACGGCAGCGTTGTGCAGCAATGCCTTGGAGGGAATGCACCCCACATTAAGGCAAACCCCACCCAATGTGGCATAGCGTTCAACCAATACCACCTTGAGGCCGAGGTCGGCAGCGCGGAAAGCGGCCGAATAACCACCAGGCCCGGAGCCAAGCACCAGCACATCGTATTCGGCGTCTGCACCACCCGCGTGGCTGGCGGCTTTGGGGGCGGGAGAAGCCACGACCGACGCGGTGGTTGAGACAGTAGGTGCTGGTGCCGGTTTGTCTGCTGACGCTGCAGCAACCGCCTCTACCAGTGCAATCACCGCACCTTCGCTGATCTTGTCACCCACCTTGACGCGAATTTCCTTGACCACGCCACCGGTGCTGGCCGGTACTTCCATGCTGGCCTTATCGGTTTCCAGGGTAATCAGCGCGTCTTCCTTGGCGACGGTATCGCCTACCTTCACGAAGACTTCGATGACATCGACGTTTTTGGCGTCGCCGATATCGGGCACCTTGAGTTCAATCACATTGCTCATAATGGCCCCTTACAACATCAGCCGGCGAATATCACCCAGCGCTTGTGCGAGATAAGTAGTAAAGCGGGCGGCGGATGCACCGTCGATCACGCGGTGGTCGTAGCTCAGGCTCAGCGGCAACATCAGGCGTGGTGCAAACTCACTGCCGTTCCAGACTGGCTTGATGCTGGACTTGGAGACGCCAAGAATGGCGACTTCAGGTGCATTGACAATAGGGGTGAAGGCCGTGCCGCCCACGCCGCCCAATGAGGAAATCGAGAAGCAACCACCTTGCATTTCCGCAGGCAGCAGCTTGCCGTCCCGCGCTTTGGCTGCCAACGCGCCGGATTCGTTCGCCAAATCAAGAAGCGACTTCTTGTCGGCATCGCGAATTACCGGCACGACCAGACCATTGGGTGTATCGGCGGCAAAGCCGATATGGCAATACTGCTTGAGCACCAGGTTATCGCCATCAAGCGAGCTATTGAACTCAGGGAATTTCTTCAGCGCAGCCACCACCGCCTTGATGATGAAGGCCAGCGGGGTGAGCTTGAGGTTCTGTTTCTTCAGCTCTTCGCCCATTTCCTTGCGGAAGGCTTCCATGTCGGTAATGTCGGCCTCGTCAAACTGGGTAACGTGCGGAATCATCACCCAGTTGCGCGCCAGGTTCGCACCGGAAATCTTCTTGATGCGCGACAAGGGTTTGGCCTCGACCGGGCCATATTTGGCGAAGTCGACCTTGGGCCACGGCAGCAAGTCCAGACCAGTGCCCGAACCACTGCCGGGAGCAACACCCACTGCCACTGCGCCGCTGAGTACGCTCTTCACAAACGCCTGCACGTCGCTGGCGACAATCCGCCCTTTCTGGCCCGTGCCCTTGACCTTACCCAGGTCCACTCCCAACTCACGGGCGAATTTACGTACCGATGGGCTGGCGTGCGCCGCCTTGAAGCCGGCTTCGTCTACCTTGGCGCTGGCAGGCGCAGCTTTTGATGCAGGTGCTGAAGCAGCTGGAGCCGGCGCTGCAGCGGTGCTTGCGCCGCTGGCCAACATCAAAATCAGCGTGCCTTCAGAGGCCTTGTCACCCACCTTGAGCGCCACACTCTGTACGGTGCCGGCTGCCGGGGAGGGCACTTCCATGCTGGCTTTGTCGGTTTCCAGGGTGATGAGCGAATCATCTTTCTTTACCGTGTCGCCGACCTTGACGAAGACTTCGATGACATCCACGTTCTTGGCGTCGCCAATATCGGGCACCTTGACTTCAATGCTTGTGCTGGCAGCGGCCGAAGCAGGTGCCGGAGCTGAAGGAGCAGGTGTTGGCGCAGCAGCAGGTGCGCTGGCAACCGCAGCACCAGTGGCTTCAATCAACACAATCACCGTACCCTCGGAGGCCTTGTCGCCGACCTTGATACGGACTTCTTTGACCACACCACCTGCTTCGGCCGGCACTTCCATACTGGCTTTGTCGGTTTCCAATGTGATGAGCGAGTCGTCCTTTTTGACGACATCGCCGACTTTCACGAATACCTCGATGACATCGACATCTTTGACATCACCGATATCAGGTACTTTCAGTTCGATCAGATTGCTCATTTTGTTTCCTGTGAGGGGTGAGGTGTAGGGGGCAGGGGAAGCCCACCCCATTCAGGCAGCGTGGAGTGAAACAGTCTTGTTTCGCTCCTCACGCCTCACACACTTAAACAGTCCAGGGAGCCGGCTTGGCGTTATCGATGCCATATTTTGCAATGGCTTCCCCGATGGTGGTGCGCGGCAACTTGCCGTCATCAGCCAATGCCTTGAGAGCAGCAATAACGACGTAGTGACGATTGACTTCAAAGAAGCTGCGCAGTTGTTCACGGGTGTCGGAACGGCCAAAACCATCGGTACCCAGTACGACATAGCGCTTCGGCACATAGGCGCGAATCTGCTCAGCATAGAGGCGCATATAGTCGGTGGCGACCACAACCGGCCCCTTGGCATCCTGGAAGCATTGGGTCACATACGGCACCTTCGGCTCGGCGGCAGGGTTGAGGAGATTGTGGCGCTCGGCTGCCATGCCATCGCGGGCCAGCTCGGTAAAGCTTGGGCAGCTCCACAGGTCGGCCTCGACACCCCAATCGGCCTTGAGCAGGTCAGCCGCAGCGATGACTTCGTTGAAAATGGTGCCGGAACCCGCCAGCTGCACCCGTAAATCACCCGAACCGCCTTGCTTGAACCGATACATGCCCTTGACGATGCCGGCTTCCGCACCAGCCGGCATGGCTGGGTGCTCGTAGTTCTCGTTCATCAGGGTCAGGTAGTAGTACACGTCCTGCTGCTCGACATACATACGGCGCATACCGTCCTGCAAGATGACGGCGACTTCAAAGCCGAAGGTCGGGTCGTAGGAAATGCAGTTCGGAATCGTGGCCGAGATCAGGTGCGAGTGGCCATCCTCATGCTGCAAGCCTTCGCCATTCAGTGTCGTGCGGCCCGCTGTGCCACCCAACAGGAAGCCGCGGGTACGCATATCGCCAGCCAGCCATGCCAGGTCGCCTATGCGTTGGAAGCCGAACATTGAGTAGTAGATGTAGAACGGGATCATCGGCACGCCGTGCGTGCTGTAACTGGTACCGGCAGCGATCCAGTCGCACATTCCGCCGGCTTCGTTGATGCCTTCCTGCAGAATCTGGCCGTCTTTCGACTCCTTGTAGAACATCAGCTGGTCGGCATCCTGCGGCACGTACTTCTGGCCTTCCTGATTCCAGATACCCACTTGGCGGAACAAGCCTTCCATACCGAAGGTGCGCGACTCATCGGGCACGATGGGGACAATGTGCTTGCCGATCTGCTTGTCTTTGAGCAGCTGGGTCAGCATCCGTACAAACGCCATCGTCGTAGAGTATTCCTTACCTGCGCCCGACCCCTTGAGCAGCGTATCGAAGCTTGATAGCGGCGGAATCTCCAGCGCATAGGCCTTGGTGCGGCGTTGCGGCAAGTAACCGCCAAGCGCCTGACGGTGGCCACGCATGTATTCCAACTCGCGAGAGCCTTCTTCGAACTTCACGAAGGGGACATTCTCGATCTGGTCATCGGGCACCGGAATACTGAAGCGGTCGCGGAATTGCTTGATCGAATCAATATCCAGCTTCTTTTGCTGGTGGGTGATGTTCATCGCTTCACCGGCCGAGCCCATGCCATAACCCTTGACGGTCTTGGCCAGGATGACGGTAGGCTTGCCATTCGGCTCGGACGCCTTCTTGAACGCCGCGTAGATCTTGGCGGGGTCATGGCCGCCGCGGTTGAGCTCCCAGATGTCCTTGTCAGACCAATCCTGCACCAGGGCTTTCAGTTCCGGCGTATTGAAGAAGTGCTCACGCACATACGCGCCATCGCGCGCCTTCATCACCTGGTATTCGCCGTCGACGATTTCCATCATGCGCTTGGGTAGGATGCCATTCTTATCGCGGGCGAACAGGGCATCCCACTTGGTACCCCAGACCAACTTGATTACGTTCCAGCCCGAACCGCGGAATTCGCCTTCCAGTTCCTGGATGATCTTGCCATTGCCACGCACTGGGCCATCCAGACGCTGGAGGTTGCAGTTGATCACAAACACAAGGTTGTCGAGTTTTTCGCGGCCCGCCATGCCGATCGCGCCCAGCGATTCAGGCTCGTCCATTTCGCCGTCGCCGCAGAAGGTCCAGACCTTGCGGTTGGCTGTTTGCGTCAGACCACGGTCCTGCATGTACTTCATGAAGCGGGCCTGATAGATGGCTAGGATAGGGCCCAAACCCATCGATACCGTTGGGAACTGCCAGAAATCCGGCATCAGCCAGGGGTGTGGGTAGCTCGACAGTCCCTTGCCGCCGACTTCCTGGCGGAAGTAGTTCATCTGCTCTTCAGAGATACGGCCCAAGAGGTAGGCGCGCGAATAGACGCCTGTCGCGACATGGCCCTGCACGAAAATCAGGTCGCCGCCGTGGCCTTCCGAAGGTGCATGCCAGAAATGGTTGAAGCCCACATCGTAGAGCGTGGCCGCCGAGGCAAACGAAGCGATATGGCCGCCTACATTGGTATGCTTGTTGGCGCGCACCACCATAGCCATGGCATTCCAGCGCGTGTAGGCGCGGATCTTGTGTTCCAGCGTGGTGTCGCCGGGGAACGGGGGCTCCATTTCGGGTGGGATGGTGTTGATGTACTGAGTACTGGCGCTGTAAGGGATATTCCCCCCTTTTTCCGACGCCTCTTCAATCAACTTCTCGATGATGAAATGGGCGCGCTCAGGGCCTCCGTTATCAATTACGCCATCCAGCGCTTCCAACCATTCACGGGTTTCTACCGGGTCGAGATCGTCGTTGTGCTCAGCCATCTTGGGTACCTTGTGGGTGTGTTTGTTATGCAGTTACAAGCAAGCGCAGGTCATCTGCTCGGTGGGCAGACTCGATAGACATGTCTTGCTGAAAGGGGGGGGCGCAGACAGCATGGGATACGCTGCCCGCAGCCGGGAAAAGGAGCCGATCCAAAATCGGCGAAGCGGGGAATCTGCGCTTCACAACGGTTTCTCTTAATCAACTGGGGTTACTTGCCAGCAAGAGAACTGGCTCGCTGGGCCATTAGAACGGCCTGCCATCAACGTAGCAAGGTCGAACCGGTTCAAAGTCTGCTGTGCATCAGCGACATTTGCGTTAAACCAGATACGGAATACGCATTTACTTTGTCAATGCCGCTTTCTCGCTGTCTTCGTCTCTTGCCTCAAGCAAGACGTTGAACGTTCTTATAGCTCCTTCAAGACCGCTGTGCGTTTTTGTTCGTATTCGGCATCGCTGATCAGGCCGCTCTCTTTCAGACGCTTCAGTACTGTCAACCGTTCTTCCGCCTTGGTCGTCGGCAAAGCGGGTGAGGCGGGCTGCGGGGCCGTTTGCTGCACCGGTGGCGTAGCTTGTTGCACCGTAGGCGATGGTTTGGACTTCGGTGCAGCTGCGGGCTGAAAGGTGGTTGGTGCAGAGGCTGCTGGCTGGAAAGTCGTACTGGCTTCCGCACCCGGTGTCGGCTGATAGGTCTTTTCAGGTGCGCTCGCCAACGCAGCAGCGATGTCGATACTGATCCAGTCCGGACGATTATTCACACTGACCGCACCATTCCCGCTAAGCAACGAGCAACCCAGTTTGGCTGACGGTTTGATACGACTGCCGTGGTTGACGGCGCGCTTGATACCAGTGACGTGGTAGTAGGCCATGTCAAGCGAATCACCGCACATGCCGACCAACACATTCAACTTGCCATTCTCCACAAACAAACGCCCTGCATTGAGCACGCGCGGAATAAAGAACATGCCGCCCGGACGATAGGACGTTACAAACTGCACATCATCACCCCGCGCAGACTTGGAAAACACCGGGAGAAGCGCTTCGGAAAGCCGTTTTACTTCGTCTTCATTGAAGTAGGGCTGTGGTGTTTTGCCGTCAACCCGCTTGTAGATACGTTGGAGCAGGTTGCTCAGTTGCTCGGTGGAGAATACGACGGGATGTGCGTTATCGGCGTTGACGGCTTCCAGCTGCACATAGTCATCACTCTCCGACCACATCTTGGTGGTATCGACCGCCATAGCTTTACCAGCCAGGAAAACACAGGCCAGAATACCTGCCACCCGAGTCGAAAACGTGTACTGCATGACTATCTCCAGATCAATCCAAGGGACGCAAGGGTGACGTTATAACGCAAAGACTCCAGATATGCATCGTGGTTCACCGTCCCTCTAGCATTTCTGCTTTTGGTTCAGTGCCTTGCGCACGTAGTCGATCAGGCGATTCGTCGAGGCATCATGTACACCGTTGATAGCGGGGTCTCTGAGTTCAGCCTCAATCGTTCTGGCCAGCTGCTTGCCAAGCTCGACGCCCCATTGGTCGTAGGAATTGATGCCCCAGATTGCGCCTTGCACGAACACCTTGTGCTCATACAAGGCAATCAAGCTACCCAGACTGCTTGGTGTAAGCTGGTCCAGCAGCAGGGTATTGCTTGGCCGATTACCGCCAAACACCTTGTGAGGCACCAGCTGTTCCAACACGTCGCCGGTCAGACCCTGAGCCTTCAACTCGGCTCGTACTTCGGCTTCATGCTTGCCACACATCAAGGCTTCAGTTTGCGCCAGGAAATTAGCCAGCAAAATCGTATTATGTTCGATGGAACTCTTAGGGTTGTCGAGCACGCCGATAAAATCAATCGGCACCAGTTCAGTGCCTTGGTGCAGCAACTGGTAGTACGCATGCTGGCCATTGATACCAGGCTCACCCCAGATAACCGGGCCGGTATGGTAGTCCACCTGCTTGCCATCCAGCCGAACCGATTTACCATTGGACTCCATGTCCAACTGCTGCAAATAGGCAGGTAAGCGATGCAGCGGTTGGTTATACGGTGAAACCAACTGGGTAGCAGCACCCATGCCGTTGATGTAGAAGATACCCAGCAAGGCCAGGATTACCGGCAGATTTTGTTCCAGCGGCGCTGCCTGAAAATGCTGGTCCATGGCGTGGGCACCTGCCAGCAGGGCACGGAAGTTGGCTTCGCCGATGTACAGCAAAATAGGCAGGCCGATAGCCGACCAAAGCGAATAACGACCGCCTACCCAGTTCCAAAAACCGAACATATTGGCGGTGTCGATGCCGAAAGCCGACACAGCTTCGGCATTGGTCGATACCGCGACAAAATGCTTGGCTACCGCCGCCTCAACACCTAAAGCATTCACCAGCCATTGCCTTGCTGCCCGGGCATTGGTCAGGGTTTCCTGCGTGGTGAAGGTCTTGGAGGCAACGATGAACAGCGTGGTGGCTGGGTCGAGTTTCTCCAGTACTGTCGCCAACTGCCAGCCATCTACCGTTGAAATGAAATGCAGATTTAGGTGTGGACTGCCGAAGTCCTTCAATGCTTCACATGCCATGAAGGGGCCAAGGTCAGAACCGCCGATGCCGATATTGACGATATCGGTGATAGTGCGGCCATCGAGGCCCAGCCATTGACCGTTGCGCACTTTATCCGCGAAGCGGGCCATACGCGCCAGTACATCCTGTACCTGCGGCACCACATTGACCCCATCAACCTCAATCACGCTGCCAGCGGGGGCGCGTAATGCCGTGTGTAGTACGGCACGGCCTTCTGTGGCATTGATGGGCGCACCGGCAAATAGCTGCGTACGCTTGGCCTCCAGGCCCGTAGCGCGGGCAAGCGCAAACAGATTGGCCAGCGCAGCATCATCAATATGGTTTTTTGCGTAGTCGAGCAGGATGCCGCATGCTTTCAGGCTGTAACGCTCGGCTCGGCCTGGATCGCTTGCAAATGCTTGACGTAGATCGATGTGCTTGAGCTGCGCGGCTTGCGACAGCATGGTTTGCCAGGCGGGGAGGGTACTGAGTGCGGTCATCGTACTGATCTACTTGTCGATTGTGTAATCTGGTTACTGCTTAGTATCTTGCTTACGATCTTAGAACCTGTCTAAAGTCTGCTGCGCGTCGGCAATATGGCGTTGAAAACACCCTCGGAATGCTCATTTACCACTTGTAAACTCCGCTTCCTCGGCTGTTTTCGCCTTATCTTGCCCTAGCTCGCGAGACTTTAGACAGGTTCTTAGCGGTCTTCATAGCCGCGCACACGGCGCTCTTTGAGATTGCGCTTGATCTTTTCCAATTGGTCGATCAACTCCGGACCGCGACGCAGGGCGACACCCACCGCCAGCACATCGATCACGACAAGGTGGACGATGCGCGTGATCATCGGTGAATACAGGTCCGGGTCTTCCGGTGTATCGGCGTACAGCGTGACATTACAGCGCTTGGCGAGCGGTGAATTGGAGTGGGTAATCCCGATTACATACGCTCCCGCCTCGCGAGCCAGTTCCACCGAGCGGATCAGGTCGATGGTGCGGCCCGAATTGGAGATGGCCACCACCGCATCGCCCGGCTTGAGCAACGAAGCTGCCATACCATGGATATGGGGGTCGGAATACGCAATACAAGGCACACCAAGGCGAAAGAACTTGTGTTGGGCGTCCTGCGCCATGATGCCGCTGTTACCCAGGCCGTAAAACTCGATCTTGCGCGCCTTGGACAGAATGTCCACGGCTTGTTCGATAGCATCCGGATTCAATTCATTGCGGGTACGCATCAAACTGGAAATGGTGTTGTCGAACAACTTGGCCGCCAAATCATGTGCGGTGTCACTCATCTCGACGGCGCTATGCACATAGGGCACACCGGATACCAAGCTACGGGTCAAGCGCAGTTTGAAGTCCTGCAGGCCCGTACAGTCAACCGAGCGGCAGAAGCGGATGACCGTGGGCTGTGACACCGTCGCCATCTCGGCGATTTGCGCAATCGGGGCGTGGGCAACAAAATTCGGTTGCGACAGCACAAGCTCCGCCACCTTGCGCTCCGATTTGGACAATTCATTGAGCAACGATTTAATCTTTTCCAGCATCTTGTTCTATCTCTTCACGCTTGGCGAAGGGTCAGGCTTGGCGAGTGGCCAGTGCATCCAGAGCCGCTGCCGTGCCGCGTAGGGCTGGGTTCTTGGCGACAATCACAAAGCTGGGTACTGCCGCCAGATAATTGGAAAAACGACCTTTCTGCTCGAAGCGGCGGCGGAAAGGCGAGTTGGCGAAATAGTCACCCAGTCGCGGCACAATGCCGCCGCCGATATACAAGCCACCGCGTGCGCCCAACGTAATGGCGAGATTGGCTGAAGCGCTACCCAGCATGGCGCAGAAGGTATCCACGGTTTCGCGGCACAGCGTGCACGTGCCTGCCACAGCACGCTGCGTGATATCTGCAGCGCTGGGGTTTTCGTTAGGCTGGCTATTGAGTTCTGCCAAGGCTTTGTACAAATTCTGCAGACCCGGGCCCGATAACAGCCGCTCGGCAGACACGTGGCCGAACTCACGGCGCAGGATGCGCAGGATTTCGTCTTCTTTGTCATTGAAAGGCGAGAAGGACACGTGCCCCCCTTCGCCTTGCAAAGGAATCCAGCGCGGTGCTTCACCCGGCTGATGCGCCGGAATCAAGCCTGACACTCCCAGGCCAGTGCCTGCGCCCAGCAGGGCGATCGGCAGGTCGGGGTTTCTTTCCCCGCCACCCACCTTGACCAACTCCACATCATCCAACGTCGGCAGGCTCAAGGCCAGCGCGGTGAAGTCATTGATAATGCTGAGTTCTCGCAAGGCAAGCTGGGTTTTTAGTTCGGCTTGCGAAAAAGCCCAGCCGTGATTTGTCATCTTGATGAAGTCACCCGCGATGGCGGTGGCAATGCCGATGGCTGCCCATGTAGGCTGCACGCCCAGCGGGTCTAGGTAAGTCTTGGTGGCTTCGAACAAGCCCGGGTAATCGGCGCAAACCAAGTTGCGTTCATCGCTGATGCGTGCGCCCGGTGTGCGGATGAGTGCGAAGCGGACATTGGTGCCGCCGACATCGGCCAGTAGGCGAGGGTAGGTATGAGCGAATAGCATGGCGAGTTTATTCGGCCCAGTACAGGTGGCAGACGCCGCTGGCGGCATCGAATACACGGGCGATGGGCAGGCGTTCGGAGGGGGCAGCCATGGCGGCGTCGAAGACAGCTTTCTTCTTTTCGCCGGTCAGGTGCAGGAAAATATTACGCGAGCGGGCGATGGCCGCCAGCGTAAAGCTGATACGGGCATAAGGCGCAGTTGTCGGGTTGACTGCCGCCACCAGCTTGGTGCCATCCAGTGCGGTAGCCTGTTTCAATTCAGCCGAGCAGGGGAATAGGCTGGCGGTGTGGCCATCCTCTCCCATGCCCAGCGTTACCACGTCGAAAGGCTGCGGCATGGCGGCCAAGGCCGCCTCGATGTCCGCTATGCCGGCTTCCGGCGTGCTGGCTGCGGTCTTCAAACCAATGAAATTGGCTGCTTCCACCTGATACTTAAGCAGGTTTTCACGGACCAGGCGCTCATTGCTATCGGCGTGATCGACCGGGAGCCAACGGTCGTCGATCAAGGTGATCCATACGCGGCTCCAGTCCAGGCGCATCTGGCGCAATTGTTGAAACATGCCTACCGGGGTACGCCCGCCCGATACGGCCAGGCTGGCAGTGCCCCGTTCGCGCAGGGCGGTTTCCAATGCGGCGGCTACTTCACGCGCGAGGCAGATATCCAGATCGACGCGGGAGTCGTAGTCATGAATGCGAATGTCGGCCATTTTATCCGGTTCTCTATTTACAACTTTGGCCGGCTTGCGGAGGGTAATCCGCGGCCGTAAAAATGCGGAATGCCGGGCAGTAACCCGACATCCCGGTGCTCGTATTCAACCTTCTTCGTGCCAACAGAATCCGTCGCGCGATAACAGCGCGGAGCTTGCTGCCGGCCCCCAGGTGCCGGCGGTGTATTGCTTGGGCGACTCGTCGTTAGCTTCCCAAGTATCCAAGATGGGCTCCACCCATTTCCAGGCTTCATCCAGCTCATCGCGGCGCATAAACAAGGTCAGGCGGCCGCGGATCACATCGGTCAGGAGGCGTTCATAGGCATCGGGACGCCTGGCTTTGAACATCTCATCGAAGTCGAGGTCAAGGTGGACGCTCTTGAGCTTCATCTGGTCACCCGGCTGCTTGGCGAGCAGATACATCTTCACGCTCTCTTCCGGCTGTAGCTGAATGACCAAGCGGTTGCTTGTGGTTTCGGCAGGCAAGGGGAATATGGAATGCGGTACCTGACGGAAGTTGATAACGATCTCGGCTTGCCGTTCCTGCATGCGCTTACCGGTGCGTAGGTAAAAAGGCACGCCAGCCCAGCGCCAGGTGTCGATCTCGGCTTTGAGCGCAACAAAGGTCTCGGTCTTGCTGTTGGGGCTGATGCCGGTTTCATCGAGATAACCCACCGCCGGCTTGCCCTGGCTGGCACCAGCTTTGTACTGGCCACGCACTGTCTTGCTGGTGACTTCCTGCGGGCCAAACCGGCGCAACGCACGCAATACCTTCAGCTTTTCGTCGCGTACCGCATCAGGGTCGGCACTGGCGGGCGGTTCCATGGCAATGAAGCATAAAAGCTGCAAAAGATGGTTCTGCACCATGTCTCGCAGTGCACCGGCCTTATCGTAGAAGTCCCCACGGCTTTCCACGCCGACTTGTTCCGTCACCGTGATCTGTACATCGCGAATCCATTCACGTCGCCACAGCGGCTCGAAAAAGGTATTGCTGAAGCGCAATGCCAGCAGGTTCTGCACGGCTTCCTTGCCCAGATAATGGTCGATCCGATAGATCTGCAGTTCCTTGAAGAACTTGCCGACCTGGGCGTTGATTGTCTGTGATGAGGCAAGATCGTGCCCGAGCGGCTTTTCCAACACCACTCTTGCACCGCCCTTGTTCAGGTTGACCGCTGCCAGATTTTCGCAAATGCCGGCGAACAAGTTGGGCGCCGTTGCCAGATAAAACACACGGACATGCTCGGGGAATTCATTGAGCTTATCGGCCAATGCAGCGTAGGCAGTTTTATCTTGCGCATCGAGCTTGAGATAAACGAGACGGGAAGAGAAGGTGATCCAGTGAGCATCGCTAAAGTAATCACCGAGGTACTGGCGGGCAGCTTTTTCGGCGGTGCCAAGGTAGGTGGCCTGGTCTGGCTGGCTACGCCCCAGACAAAGAATGCGTCCTTGCTCAGGCAGGCAGCCATCTTTGTGTTGATGGTAGAGCGCAGGCAGCAGTTTGCGCATAACCAAGTCGCCAGTGCCGCCAAACAGCACCATATCGAAGGGTTGAATCGAAGTCATCCCTTTGGTCCTCTGGGTAATATCTTCATAATTGGAGTGCGAATGCCGATGCCTAATTCTTGAAACAATACTACTTGGCGCGAGGCTTGGCAATGTAGTTTTGCTAGACGAATAAAGTGATAGCTCCAGTTTCCGGTGTTGTTTTCAAATTGCTGCGAATACCGCATCAGTTGCCGAATTGACGGAATTTGACGCCTGCTGCGCTAAACAGGGTTGCAGCTTTGCTACAACAACCACCTATGAATAGTACGGAAAATCTATGGGTTGGCTTGCCTTCTTGCTGTAGTAAAACTACCATCAGAATGTTGGTAGTGTAGTTACGTAGTGCGATGTGCGGCGGCAGTTACTATAAAAAATAGACTTAAGCCCTAACAAATCAAACCCATAGCGTAGCCAGTGCGACTCTGACGAGTCTCACGGGGAGTTTCGATGAATCTGCATCCCCGCCTGGTCGAAGTGACCGAGCGAATTGTCCAGAAGAGCAGGCCCACGCGTGCTGCCTATCTGGCACGTGTGGCAGCCTGGGCTGCCAAAGAGCCTGTTCGCAAGGGCTTGTCATGTACAAATCTGGCCCATGCGTATGCGGCATCGCCAGCAGGCGACAAGATCATGCTGCGCGAACAGCGTCAGCCTAATCTGGCCATTGTTTCCGCCTACAACGACATGTTGTCGGCCCACCAACCACTTGAAACCTATCCCGAACTCCTTAAAACTGCCGCGCGCGAAGCGGGCGCGACAGCGCAATTCGCCGGCGGCGTGCCGGCAATGTGTGATGGCGTAACACAGGGACAGGCAGGCATGGAGCTGTCGCTATTTTCACGCGACATCATTGCCATGAGCACTGCGGTGGCGTTAAGCCACCAAATGTTTGACGGCATGCTATGCCTGGGTGTTTGCGACAAGATTGTACCTGGCCTCATGATTGGCGCCTTGCAGTTTGGTCATCTGCCGGCGATTTTTGTTCCTGCCGGGCCCATGGTCTCCGGCCTGGAAAACAAAGAAAAGGCCCGTATCCGTCAACTGTACGCAGAAGGCAAGATCGGGCGTGAAGGGCTGCTGGAAGCGGAAGAAAAGTCCTATCACGGCGCCGGTACCTGCACCTTCTATGGCACGGCGAACTCGAACCAGATGCTCATGGAAATCATGGGTGTCCATTTGCCAAGTTCAGCATTTGTGAACCCGGAAACCCCTTTGCGGGATGCATTTACGCGCGAGGCCGCCAAGCGCGCTGCCGCTATTACCGCACTGGGCAATGAATATATTCCGCTGGCAGAAGTGATTGATGAGCGCGCCATCGTGAATGGCCTGGTAGGTTTGATGGCCACGGGCGGCTCGACAAACCATGCCATTCATATGGTGGCGATTGCGGCCGCGGCGGGCATCATTATCGATTGGACGGATTTTGATGATATTTCCGCCATTATTCCCCTGCTGGCCAAGATCTATCCAAACGGTGGGGCTGACGTCAACCATTTCCATGCCGCGGGCGGCATGGGTTATCTGATCAGCCAGCTGCTTGATGCCGGCCTGCTGCACGAAGATGTCAAGACAGTGATGGGCCCAGGCTTGCGCCGCTATGCCGTAGAGCCGCATATGACGGGTGGCGTGTTGGCGTGGCGGCCGGCCCCGACAGAAAGCCAGGATAAGTCGGTATTGTCATCTGTGGCGGCCCCATTCCAGGCCGACGGTGGCCTACGTCTCGTACAAGGCAATCTCGGGCGCGGCGTGATCAAGGTTTCGGCTGTTCAACCTGCACACCGGGTGGTTGAAGCCCCTGCGATTGTTTTCGACTCGCAGGATGCGCTGATTGATGCTTTCAAGCATGGCGAACTGGAAAAAGACTTCGTGGCGGTTATCCGCTTCCAAGGTCCACGCGCCAATGGCATGCCGGAACTACACAAGCTGACGCCCTCGTTGGGTGTCTTGCAAGACCGCGGCTTCAAGGTTGCGCTGGTTACCGATGGGCGCATGTCAGGCGCTTCCGGCAAGGTGCCCGCAGCAATCCACGTCACACCCGAATGTCTTGCCGGCGGGCCTTTATCCAAGGTGAATAGTGGTGACGTGATTCGGCTTGATGCCGAGGCAGGTACGCTGGATGTGCTTGTGCCAGATGAGGCGTGGACCCAGCGCGAGCCAGCTACTGCCGATATGACCGCCAATCAATACGGCTATGGCCGCGACCTGTTTGCCGTGTTCCGTAGTGTTGCTACGGGCGCAGAGCAAGGGGCGATGAGCTTTATGCTGCCCAAGTAAGGACGAATGAGATGAATATCCGTGACATCATGCGCGCCTCGCCGGTTATGCCGGTGATTGTGTTGGACCGTGTCGACGATGCTGTGCCGCTTGCGCGGGCACTGGTGGAAGGCGGTATCAGGGTGCTGGAAGTAACTTTGCGCACCCCGGCTGCGCTGGCATCCATCAAGGCGATTGCTGCCGCAGTGCCTGATGCGATCGTGGGGGTAGGCACAGTGACCCTGCCGGCGCAGTTCGCCGAAGTAAAGGCGGCAGGCGCACGTTTTGCCGTAACGCCTGGGCTGACGGCTGAACTGGCCCAGGCAGCCAAGGCAGCAGTTATGCCGTTGTTGCCCGGCGTAATGACGCCATCGGAGGTCATCGCCGCTCTGGCTCACGGTTTCGACGCTATGAAACTATTTCCCGCCGAGCAAGCCGGAGGCATAGGGATGCTCAAGGCGATGGGTGGGCCATTTGCTGATGTGTTGTTCTGCCCCACAGGCGGTGTAACGCTGGAAAGCGCGCCAAAGTTTCTGGCGTTGCCCAACGTTGCCTGCGTAGGGGGCTCCTGGTTGGTGCCTAAAGACAAGGTGGCAGCGGGTGATTGGGGTGCTATTACCCAACTTGCCCGGGGTGCAGCTGCCCTGAAAGTATAAGTAGCATCGTTTCAAAAACGCTTTCGAAGAAAAGCGCAGCGGTTTCTCCCGGTGCCGGCTCGTCCGAGCCAAGAACCCGAATCCTGTTTTGACAAGCCCCCAACCAGGGGCTTGGGGAACTGTGACCGGTTTTCAAGCCCGGGCTTGCGTAGCGAAGTGGCCCACTTTCCGTCCGGGCACACCAAGCACGCCCTCTGAACACGGGGTTCATGGTGTGTTCAACTTGGCTGGCGGCATGGCTGCTGCCAGCTTAACCAACCAAACGGAGAGGAGTGATCCGAAAATGATGATGAAAAGCAAACTGTTCTTGGCAGTCGCTGCAGCCATGGCGACACAAGCCACCATGGCGGCGTCAGTTGATTACCACGGCTACCTTCGCAGTGGTTCGGGTGGCGCCTCCAAAGGCGGGCGTGAAGTGTGTTTTGGGCTGAAGGCACCGGCATTTGGTGGCAAGGTAGGTGGCGCAGGCAGATTGGGTAACGAATGCGATACCTATGGCGAGCTCTCGTTCGATGCAGCGATGGGCGAAAGCAATGGTGTGGGTTTCAAGCTGCACACCATGCTGGCCTTTTCCCAAGAACAGTTAAAGGACGAAGAAAAGGTGCCTACCGCTTGGCGTCAAACCTGGGTAGAAGCCACCAATATCGGCGGTGCTGGCGGCGCGCTTGCCCATGCAGGCATCTGGGCTGGTAAGCGTTTCTATAAACGCCATGATGCGCATATTGCGGACTTTTTCTGGTCCGCCAGCACTGGGCCTGGCGCGGGTATCGAGAACATCGAACTAGGCTTTGGTAAGTTCTCTTATGCGTTGATGCGCAATGACGATGGCGGCAGCGCTTCCGAGGCGGTTACCAACCACGACTTCCGCTTGGAAGGTATTGCCGCCAATGAGGGGGGGTCGATTGACGTCACACTCAATGCCGTCGCCAAGAACCAGGTCGATGGCAAGAATGGCTCGAACGGCTATGCCTTCGGCGTGGGTCATAACCAAGCTGATCCATTTGGCTTCGGTGGCTTCAATAACCTGGTGTTTCAGGTTGCCAAAGATGCTGCCAACCTCGACCAGAGTGCTACCTGGCTGAAAAGCACAGACAGCAAGAAATCATGGCGAATTGTCGAGCACTTGGTGGTTGAGCCCAAAGACAGTAACTGGAACGGCGCGCTGTTTGCCGGCTTTGGTGAAGAGAAGTTGAACGGGGTTAAGAACAAGACGATGAGCGTGGTAGTAAGGCCCGTCTATCATTTCACTGACAACTACAGCCTGGCGTTTGAAGCAGGTACGACCAGCGTCAAGCCTGACTCAGCCCCAACCCAACGCTTGAGCAAGCTTACCATTGCCCCTCAACTGTCAATGGGCAAGAGCTTCTGGGCTCGCCCAACGCTGCGTGCCTACTACACCTATGCCAAGTGGAACCAGGCTGCTCAAACAGCCGCGGTCAGTACTGCCAACCCTGGTGGGGTAGTCAGTGGCAAAGGCAATCAGTTTGCCTACGCCAGCAAAACCAGCGGCAGCAGTTATGGGGTTCAGATGGAAGCCTGGTGGTAAAGACTTAGAACCTGTTCACGGTTTGAATGTGCCTTCCTTACTGGGGGGGCAGGACTCATTCCCATCAAGAGATGCCGGTCGCTCAGACCTTGAACAGGCTATCTGCAACTTACCGCCATTGCACTTGGATAGGGTGGCGGTAAATCTGTAGCAGTAGCTACCCCTTTTCGTGAATCCAGTCGCCTCGGCGTATTGCGTCGAGACGAGTGGCTTTGTTGCGTACTCTTTTCAGCGGACAGTATGAAAATCAAAAAGAATAGTGATTGGTGGCGCGGCGGTGTTATTTACCAGATATACCCACGCAGCTTTGCAGACAGCAATAACGATGGGGTAGGGGACCTGCCCGGCATTACTGAAAAACTCCCCTATATCGCCAGCCTGGGTGTAGACGCCATTTGGATATCACCTATCTTCACGTCGCCGATGAAGGATTTTGGCTACGACGTATCGGATTATTGCGATATAGATCCGCTGTTTGGCGACCTCGCCGCTTTCGACACCCTGGTGGCCAAGGCACACAAGCTGGGCTTGAAGGTCATGATCGACCAAGTGCTAAGCCATTGCTCAGACCAGCACGCATGGTTCAAGGAAAGTCGTCAAAGCAAAGACAATCCGAAAGCTGATTGGTTTGTCTGGGCCGACCCGCGGGCCGATGGCACGCCGCCGAATAACTGGTTGTCGGTGTTTGGTGGTTCGGCATGGCAATGGGAATCACGCCGGCGTCAGTATTTCCTGCACAACTTTCTCAGTAGCCAGCCCGACCTGAACTTCCATAACCCGGAAGTGCAACAGGCCATGCTTGACACGATCCAGTTCTGGCTTAAGCGCGGCGTGGATGGGTTCCGTTTCGATGCCTGCAATTTTCATTTCCACGACCCAAAATTACGCTCGAATCCATCGGCCCTTGTACGTGACAGCAAGACGGTATCAGCCGAAAATCCCTACGGCCTGCAAGCCCACAAGTACGATAAATCTCAGCCACAAAACATCGCCTTTCTGCAAAAGATACGTGTGTTGTTGGACAAACATGGCGCGGCCTCGGTGGGCGAGGTGGGGGATGACCATTCGCTCAAGACCATGGCCAAGTACACCTCCGGCGGCGACAAACTGCATATGGCTTACAGCTTCAACCTGCTCACAGCGGAGTGCTCGGCAGCGCATATCCGCCAGCAGGTAGAAGAACTGGAAGCACAGCTGACCAAGACCGGCAAAAAAGATGGTGGCAAAGGTTGGGGTTGCTGGAGCATAGGCAACCATGATGCGCAGCGGGTCATGACACGCTGGGGCAAGGGCGAAACCAGCCCGGCCTACGCCAAGGTGCTGCTTGCGATGTCGTCCAGCCTCAAAGGCAGCTTGTGCATTTACCAAGGCGAGGAACTGGCGCTGACGGAAGCTGATATCCCATTCGAGCAGCTGCAAGACCCCTACGGCATCACCTTCTGGCCCGAATTCAAAGGCCGGGACGGTTGCCGAACGCCTATGCCTTGGCAGGCCAAGCTCAAGCATGGCGGGTTTTCACAGGCCAAACCTTGGCTGCCTGTCCCCAAACAACATCTGGCCCACTCGGTCGATCAACAAGAAGCCGATGCGCACTCAACCCTGCATTTTTATCGGCGGTTTTTGAACTGGCGCAAGGCTCAGCCCGTCCTGAGGATGGGGGATATCGACTTCGTGGATACACCTGAGCCCTTGTTAGTTTTCACCCGTATGTTGGATGAAGAAACTTGGCTATGCGCCTTCAACCTCGGTGCCGAGCCAGTCAGCTTTCGCCTCCCTAAACGCTTGCGTGCAGCCAGTGCAATCAGTGGACATGGCCTTGATGGCAGCACCTTGATTGATGGCCGCCTTGAATTAGCTGCATTTGGCGGGCTGTTTGCCGTTATCAACCGTTAAGAATCTTTTTACCATCTTGCTGCGCAGCCGTGATCAGGGCTCAAGTGCTGCTCAAAATCCTCATGTACAAAAGTACATGCCGGTTTCTGCGCTGCGCTTCACCCGGCTGACAACCACTGGCTGCAGATCGTAAACAGGTTCTAAGACCGCATCACGCAATAGAATTCTAAACGGAGCACAGAAGCTATGTCCGACGTCGTCTTGCGCGGCATTCGCAAATCGTTCGGCGAAATTGAAACGCTGCATGGCATTGATCTTGAAATCCAAGACGGCGAGTTTGTGGTGTTTGTCGGCCCCTCGGGTTGCGGCAAGTCCACGCTATTGCGCACCATTGCCGGCCTGGAGGACATCACAGCAGGCGAGCTGACCATTGGTGGACAGCATTGCAATGATATCCCCCCGGCAAAACGCGGTATCGCCATGGTGTTTCAAAGCTATGCCTTGTACCCGCATATGACGGTGGCCGAAAACATGGCTTTTGGTTTGAAACTGGCCGGTGCGACTAAAGAAGAAATGAAGCAGGTGGTAGACCGAGCCGCCAAAATCCTCCAGATTGAGCATTTGTTGGAGCGTAAACCCAAGGCGTTGTCTGGCGGCCAGCGGCAACGGGTTGCCATCGGACGGGCGATCGTCCGTAAGCCTAATGTCTTTTTGTTCGACGAGCCCCTGTCGAACCTGGATGCGGCGCTACGCGTGCAGATGCGCATCGAGATCACGAAGCTGCATCGCGAACTCAAGACCACCATGATCTACGTAACGCATGATCAGGTTGAAGCCATGACGCTGGCTGATCGTATCGTGGTGCTCAATGCCGGCAATGTGGAACAGGTCGGCGCGCCACTGGCGCTATACCATCATCCGCGCAATCTGTTTGTTGCGGGCTTTATCGGGTCGCCCAAGATGAATTTTGTCCAGGCGACCTTGGCTGAGGTGTTGGATGGTGCAGCAATGGTCAAGCTAGTCGATGGTACGTTGGTGCGCGCACATGTCAATGCTGGTGCGGGCAGAGTGGGTAGCCCAGTAACGCTTGGGATTCGTCCTGAGCACTTTGTGGTGGACTCGCCCAGCAATGCCATTGCCGGCCAGGTTGTCGCTGCCGAGCACCTTGGCGAAGCCACTATTTTCTATTTGCACGTACAAGGCGCGTCAGACCATTTGGTCGTGCGTGCCCATGCTACCCACGCTGCTAAAGCGGGTGAAACCATCCATGTCAGCGCGGCCCCAGCCCATTGCTATTTGTTCAATGAAGCAGGGGAAGCTTTCCCACGTCTGGACAATTCAGCATCAATCGACCGGTAACCACGCTATGGCGCCACCTAACCTCAAATACAGATGGAGTTGATTCATGAAACCGAGCAATACATGCATCGTACTGGCCCTGGCCGCCGGCTTTGCTAGTGCCCATGCAGCAGACGCCAAGTTATCGTTATGGATTAATGGAGATAAAGGCTACAAGGGCATCCAAAAGGTAGGAGAGGACTTCGCCAAGCAATCTGGTGTGGCGGTAGCGGTGGAGCACCCCGAGGATGCACCAGCCAAATTTCAGCAAGCTGCTGCCGCAGGCAAGGGCCCAGACATTTTCTGCTGGCCGCACGACCGTGCCGGCGAGTGGATTGCAGCCGGACTAATCAGCCCACTCAAGCCTTCCAAGAAGGTGATCGATGCGCTCGACCCACTGGCAGTGAAGTCGTTCACCATCGGCGGCAAGGTGTGGGGTTACCCGCTTTCGATCGAAGCCATCGCCTTGATTTACAACAAGGCCCTGGTGCCCAATCCGCCGAAAACCTTTGAAGAAATCTTCGCGCTTGATAAGCCCCTGAAAGCCAAGGGTAAAAAAACCATCCTGTGGGACTACACCAAGACCTACTTCAGTTGGCCGTTGTTGTCCGCCAACGGCGCTTACCCCTTCAAACCGAAGTCGGATGGCGGCTATGACATTACGGATATCGGCGTGAATAACGCGGGTGCGCAAAAAGGTGTCGAGATGCTGACCAAATTGGTCAAGTCAGGCGTCATGCCGCAGGGTGCCACCTATGCCGATATGGAAAACGGCTTCGCCAAGGGTGAACTTGCCATGATGATCTCCGGCCCCTGGGCATGGGATAACGTCAAGCAAGCCAAGATCGATTTCGGCGTCGCCACCATTCCCAGCATTGGCGGCAAGCAAGGGGGGCCCTTTGTCGGGGTATTGGGCTGCATGGTCAGCAATAGCAGCAAGAACAAGGAAATCGCCGTCGATTTCCTGGAAAACCACCTGATGAGCTTGGATGGCCTGAAGAAGATGAACGCCGACGTACCGTTGGGTGTGCCTGCCAACAAGGCCTTCTTCAAGGAATTGCAGAACGACGCCAACATCAAGGCCACCATGGCTTCCGCGCAGCTTGGTGCCCCCATGCCTAACGTGCCGGAGATGGGGCGTTTCTGGTCGTCGATGGAATCTGCCTTGCAAAACATCACCAGCGGCCGTCAGAGCGTGAAAGAGGGCCTGGATGCCGCTGCCAAGCGCATTACCGGCAAATAGACAAAGCGGCTGTTCGCAACCCACGTCATTTTTGATGCATGGCGTGGGTCGCAGATGATGAACAGTTCAAGACGTAGCCTGCCCGATAGGGGAGGCTACGATCAGCGCGTTGGCGACAGTGTGCTGATCGTAGCCAAGGAGAAGATTGAGAATGGGTCGTTTGTTGAGTAAGGCTGCGCCAGTCATGCTGCTGTCGTTGGTGGTGTTGGCCGGTTTATATCTAAGTCTGCAGGTATACCTGTCGGGGCAGTCGCTTGCCGCTGTTTCCCTGGTGGCTTTTCTCGGGCTGACTATCTATGTGTATACGGCCACCCGCGCCTATAACTATCGCTATTTGTTTCCGGGCCTCGTGGCGGTACTGCTGTTTGTTATTTTGCCGATTGCTATTAATTTCTCAATCGGCTTTACCAATTACAGCTCCAAGCATTTGCTGAGCTTTAGTCAGGCCACCAAATACTTTCTCGACCAGACCTACACCGAAGATGGCCATACGCTGGCATTTACGTTGCATCCTGATGGCGCAGCCTACCGTATCCGCCTGGAAGCTGAAGATGGCAGTATTTTCCAGACACCACCACTGGCTCTGCACGCCACTAAGGTAAATGTAAATGCCCAACCACCGGTAGCTGGTGATGCGCCATTGGCTGCAGCGGTTGATACCCGCACGCTGATCCAAAATCTAAAAGCACTGAAACTGGTTGCCATCCACTTACCCAATGGCATGACGGTCAGCGCAGCAGGCTTGCGGGAGTTCGCACCGGTTCGCAAACAATACGTCAAAGCAGCCGATGGCAGCTTGGTTGACCAGCAGGATGGCGCTGTCCTGCGGCCGGATATGACCGAGGGGTTCTATAAGAATGCCGCTGGAGAAGCCATGCAGCCAGGCTTTACCACGGGCGTCGGCTTTGCCCATTATGTACGCATCGTCAGCGATCGAGCACTGAGCGAGCCTTTGGCTCAGATCTTTATCTGGACGGTGGTTTTCGCCGGCCTCAGCGTGGTTTTTGCTTTCTCTATCGGCGTCATCCTTGCTGTGCTGATGAACTGGGAAGCCCTCGCTGGTAGGGGGCTCTACCGTGTATTGCTGTTTATTCCCTATGCCGTGCCAGGGTTTATTTCCATCCTCGTCTTCAAAGGCTTGTTCAACGAAAACTCAGGCGAAATCAACCTGTTGCTCGGGCATCTGTTCAGCATCAACCCCAACTGGTTTACCGACCCATTCCTCGCCAAGACCATGCTCTTGATCGTGAACACCTGGTTGGGTTTCCCTTACATGATGTTGCTATGCATGGGGCTGATCAAGGCGATTCCGGCAGACCTTTACGAAGCCTCTGCCATTGCCGGCGCGGGCCCGTTGACCAACTTTTTCAAGATTACGCTGCCACTGATTGCCAAGCCGATGACCCCGCTGCTGATCTCGGCCTTCGCATTCAACTTCAACAACTTCGTGATCGTTGCCTTGCTGACAGGTGGGCGCCCCGACTTCCTGGGTACCAAGATTCCGGCGGGCACCACTGACGTACTGGTTTCCTATACCTACCGTATTGCCTTCGAAGACTCCGGCCAGGATTTCGGCCTCGCCTCCGCCTTGTCGACGGTGATCTTCCTGATGGTGGTTCTGCTTTCCCTGGTCAACATGCGCATCAGCAAAACCCATACAAGTGAGCCAGCTTGATCGGACAATTAGGGTTCAAACGAATAGCCTTTCCTGCACCCAAAGACGGACAGATTTGGAGTAATCATCATGGCTGTTGTATTAGATAAATCACACCGTTGGCGTGTCGTTGCCGCCCACATTGGCTTGATCAGTTTTATCGGGCTGACCTTGGCGCCGTTTCTGATGTTGCTGTCGATCAGTTTCAGGCCGGGTAATTTTGCTACCGGTGAGTTGATACCGAGTTCGATCAGCCTTGATCATTGGAAGCTCTCGTTGGGTATGTCGTACCAAGGAGCGGACGGCCAGTTGATTGAGCCGGATTTCCCAGTGCTGGGCTGGTTGTGGAATTCGATAAAGGTGGCAGGCTTGTCGGCGCTGATTGCCTTACTGCTTTCCACTACCTGTGCCTATGCCTTTGCACGCATGAAGTTTGTCTTCAAGCAGCAGTGGATGACCTCTTTGCTACTGTTGCAGATGTTTCCTTCGGTATTGGTATTGGTTGGGATCTACGCCATTTTTGATCGTATTGGCGCCTATGTGCCCAGCCTGGGTATCAATAGCCATGGCGGTTTGATTCTGGCGTACACAGGGGGTATTGCCCTGCATATCTGGACAATCAAAGGTTATTTCGAAACGATTCCGGTAGAAATTGAAGAAGCCGCCAGAGTTGATGGGGCATCACCTTTCCAAGCTTTCCGCCATGTCTTGTTGCCGATGTCGTTGCCTATCTTGATGGTGGTGTTCATCCTGGCATTTATCAGCGGCATCAATGAGTACCCCATTGCTTCGATTCTGGTGCAAAGCCAGGATCAACTGACCCTTGCAGTTGGTTCGAAGCAATTCTTGTATCCACAGCACTACCGCTGGGGTGATTTTGCGGCCGCCGCTATTTTGTCTGGCTTGCCGATCACCTTTGTTTTCCTTATCGCACAACGATGGATGATTTCAGGTCTTACAGCCGGTGGGTTAAAGGGATGAGGATATTCAGCAACACATCTTTAGCTGAATGAGGCTATTAGACCTACCATGGCTATGATGCTCCGCGGAGCGGGTGTGTTTCAGGTAAGTTTGGCAAAGCCGCTTGCTAGCCCTTCACGACGCAATAACACAAACAGCGGTTCCGGGACCGACACAGACAATACCAAGCAGAACGCCCGCAGGGCGCGCTATCAACTCAAGTAATCAGGAGCAATCCCCTATGACTATCCGTATCGCAATCAATGGCTATGGCCGTATTGGCCGCAATGTTCTACGCGGTTTGTATGAGTACAACCGCCGCGATGACTTTGAAATCGTCGCTATCAATAACCTGGGTGAAATCGAGGTCAATGCCCATCTGACCGAATACGACACTGTACATGGCAAATTCCGCGCCGAAGTCGGCTACAAGGATGACCATCTGTTGGTGAATGGCGACCGCATTCGCTACCTGAGCGTACGCGACCCAGCCCAACTGCCCTGGAAGGAGTTGAACGTTGACGTAGTGTTCGAATGTACCGGCCTGTTTACCAGCAAAGCCAAGGCATCGGCCCACCTCACTGCAGGCGCCAAGAAGGTTGTCATTTCGGCTCCGGGTGGCGATGATGTGGATGCCACCATTGTCTACGGTGTGAACGACCATACGCTGAAAGCCAGCGATACGGTGATTTCCAATGCCAGCTGCACTACTAACTGTTTGGCCCCTCTGGTCGCACCATTGCATGCCGCGTTCGGTATCGAAATGGGGTTGATGACTACGGTGCACAGTTACACCAACGACCAAGTGCTGACCGATCTTTACCACAGCGACCTGCGCCGTGCGCGTTCGGCCACCCAGTCGATGATCCCGACCAAAACCGGCGCTGCCGCCGCCATCGGCCTGGTAATTCCACAACTGGCTGGCAAGCTTGATGGTTTGGCGGTGCGCGTGCCAACAATCAATGTGTCGTTGGTTGATTTTGTATTTACTGCGGGCCGCGATACCACGGTTGCGGAAGTCAATGAAGTGCTGAAGGTGGCAGCGGCCAGCAGCAAGAGCGGCATTCTGACCTATGTGACCAAACCGTTGGTGTCGATTGACTTCAACCACAACCCCGCATCAAGTAACTTTGACTCATCGCAAACCAAGGTCAGCAATAAACGCCTCGTCAAAGTAATGGCTTGGTACGACAATGAATGGGGCTACTCCAACCGGATGCTGGATACCACCTTGGCATTGATGAATGCGAAGTAAGCTGGGTAAATACAATTGAGAAGTTGGAACTTGTTTACGATCTGTAGCGAACAGTCGTCAGCGGGGTGAAGCGCAGCGCAGAAACCGGAATGTACTTAGGTACATGAGTATTTCGAGCAGCACATGAACCCTGATCACGGCTGCGCAGTAAGATCGTTGACAGGTTCTTAGAAAATCGGCATAGGGGCGACCAGATGTTCTGGCCGACCCCTGCCACACCACCCGGCATGCGGGTCCGCACCGGGCGGTTGGAGCAGTTGAGGTCAATCTGCCTCCAATTGATGCACATCGCCCGGTTT
>NZ_PDZH01000003.1 GCF_002735695.1 Chitinimonas sp. BJB300 | reverse complement strand
TCACCTGGTCGTGGCTCACTGCACCACCTACCATCGCCGACAAGCCCGTTGCTGTCGCCGCACCAAACGTGCTCAGCAAATAGTCGGTGTACAAATCGAGTTCTTTGTTCTTCATGGCGACAGGTTAGCGTATGCACTGCGTAACATCAGTGATTAATCAAAATCCGTCAGGTTCGTTTTTAAATCCGCCTTAACAACGCCCTAGTTAGCCTTTGTGAAGCATCCCCTCCAATCAAACAAAGTGCGTTAAAACACTCTATTTTCTTGCCCCCAGCAGCGGAAATAGCCATCTGATTTTTCCTTGAGCCTGGGTTAGAACTAACTTCAACTTCATGAATCAGATTTGCTGCACCGCAACATTTAACTTGACCTTTGCGTATATTCATTTAGCATACCTTCCATACGGATGGTAATTAGATGGTAGGGGACGCGATGAAAGACGAGCGGACAAAAGCCGGTGAAACAGAAAAGATGACGATCAATCTCGGTGTGATCGACCTCGGGCAAATCGATCTACTGGTACAGGAAGGGTTTTATTCCAACCGTACCGATTTCATTCGCACCGCCGCACGTAATCTGTTGGCCACGCATGCGGATGTCATCAAACAGACCGTTGCCCGCAAGACGTTGACGCTAGGCTTGCAGCATTACAATCGCCACAAGTTGGAAATGGTGCAGACACGGGGAGAGAAACTGCAGATCCATGTGGTCGGGCTCGTCAGCATTGATGACGATGTATCGCCAGATCTCGCGCTGGTAACGATTGAGTCAATTTATGTGCTGGGTGTTTTACAAGCCAGCACTGCTGTCAAGGCCGCTTTGGCTGAACGTATCTATTGAACTTGATCGCCCCTTGCTTTTACTGGGTACCGATCTTGAGAGAGTCTGAAAATGATTGAACGAATGCAAGACATGCTGCGAGAAGCAGCGCGCCTGACTTCTTCCGGTCGCTTACGGGATGCAACAACACTGATTCAGCATAGTTTGCGGGTAAAGACAGCACCCATTATCCCCAAAGCCCCTCCTGTAGATGACAACATGACTATCGAGGGGACCTTTCAGATCATTGATACACCAGGGGAATACACTGACTTCACTGACCCCCCCCCGCAAAATGCACCTACAGGGGATAAGGAAAGCGGGTTCTTTTCCGGGACCTACGGTTGCTCGTCAGGCGAGCGCGCGTACAAGCTATATGTCCCTCACGCCTACCAGGGGCAGCCCTTACCGTTGTTAGTCATGTTGCATGGTTGCAAGCAAAATCCTGATGACTTCGCAGCCGGTACCGACATGAATAGTATCGGCGAGCATCACCAATGCTTTGTGCTGTACCCTGGTCAGTCCAGCCAAGCAAATAGCTCGGGCTGTTGGAACTGGTTTAGACACAGCGACCAACAACGTGGCTATGGCGAACCCGCCATCATTGCCGGCATGACGCAAGAAATCATGTGGCGCTACGGTATAGACAACAAACGTGTGTATGTAGCTGGCCTATCGGCAGGTGGCGCCATGGCATTGGTGATGGGTACAACCTACCCCGATATATATGCCGCAGTAGGGGTACATTCCGGCATTCCTTATGCCGCAGCGACTGATATTCCTTCCGCACTCGCTGCTATGCAACAGGGCTTGGGGAAACGGGAAAAACGATCGGGGCGGCAGTCAACCACAAATACGCTGCCGACTATTGTCTTTCACGGCGATAGCGATAAAACGGTACATCCGATGAATGGGGACCAAGTCATCAAGCAAGCCCAGGCAGGGTTCGACAATGGCACTACTCCCAACCCATCCACCCGGCAGGAAAAGGTACCGGACGGCCGTCACTATTCCGTTACCGTACATCACAACGAAAAGAGTGAGCCATCAATTGAGCATTGGGTTATTCATGGCGCTGGACATGCCTGGTCGGGTGGTAGCACGCAAGGCAGCTATACTGACTCACTGGGGCCTAATGCAAGTCAAGAAATGGTCAGGTTTTTCTTGCAACATCCTGCCCCACCTAGCGGTAGTCTGCGCGACTGAGCAGTCAGGTCAGCCCATCGTGTGGTGGATAGAAAGCTTGGCGAAATACTTCTCGCACTAGAATGAATATGCTGAAGCCATTGAGGTTTCCCACCTAAAAACCTACTCCCTCTGAACCATTTTTCGTAATACCTACAACATGGGGGACTATTAAAACCGTTCCTATCAATAGGGCTATCTGCCTGTACGCTGCATGTTTGAGCGCCATCGTACTGATATTGAAATGGTTGCTGCTTTACTGCGGGCCGGCAATTACGATGAATATGGCAATGGCATATGCTCGCAAATCGGTACACGCTATGACGGGGAATTCAACACTTGGCTTGATAGTGTCAGCAATAGCGGTACCTTTGCCGGTGCGGCCTATGGTAGTGATAAAAAAACAATGCCAAGGGTGGACGGCAATGAGCGGCCAGTTCCTACTACCCCTACACCAGTGCCCACGCCTACTCGTAAGGTATTTGATATCTAGCCGCAATATCGCCATTGCGATCAAACGCAATACAACGGCAAGGCCTACACTTACAACGTGTTAATAGACAGACACAACCGGGAGGGCGACTATGCATTGTATAGCGGCACCTCTGCTCCAGTCGCTCACGACCCAAACTCCCTTCAGAACCCGTGATAACTGGGTCCCCTCGTTCTGGCAGGAAAGTCAGCTTCCTACAGGCAGCGGCTCAACAGGGCAGTTCAGTACCTCTCAGCAACCATGCTCAACTCAAACGACGCTCGAGGACAGAACTTACCGCTTCGCTATCAAGGTAGATGGCAATCCCTCAACAGCCTACTACCTGTACTGTGGCAACTACTCACCGGCTACCTGTCTGAGAGCAACGCCGTATGTGTCGTCTAATGGCCGGGCAATTGGGTATAGGCAGTAAAGTGCGAAAGGTGGATAGGCATAGTACCCATCCACCCTTTGGCCTGGGTTCAAAATGCCAAGGTCAGCCCCCGCTGTTACTGGGTTAGAAATCACTTTTTGTGTATCACGTCAGTAGCCTAATTTCAGAACCCAAGCTCAATTAACGCCTTCTCGGATATACCGGTTCCTAGCGCTAACCTGCCTAACCCCACCAACAACTCACTTTGTTTTATTCACCCAGTTCTTGGCTTAATAAACGAGGCGGCTCATCGCCCATTACCCTGTCAGTCCTATTCCACATAGCACCGTAGTGCTTCATTTGCTCTATCTAGCCACCATTGTGCACCTCATGCCATAACTAGCGCACAAGCCCCAACTGACAGTCGGTTGAACTTCTCGAAACCCGCACCAGTGCTTGTGAACAGCCAGTTACCTTCCTAATGCAATAGAGCGACCAACCAAATAAATGGCTTAGATGCCAATTTATACCGGATTATGCCTTTGACATACTCAATGCCTTTGTCATAACCTGCAGCACCGTTTTCGTAGATCAGAATACGGTGTTGTTTTCATGTGGTGGTACGCCTGCTTATGGGACGGTTAGACCTTATTTGCTGCGCTGCCTTCCCAAATCGAACACTGCTTTCCAACATCGTTATTCGGAGCACTGCTGATATGACCATTACACTCAAACGCACAACGCTAGCTTGCTTAATGGCACTAGGTTCACTGACAAGTAATCTCGCCCTGGCCGATGTCGGCTTACCCGAGAATACCATCCAAATTCACGGGGCTGTAAAAACCGCAAAGCAAACTCAACAATCAGAAAATCTTAGTCCTAAGGCAATGGCTCGGATGATGGCCGACTCTGCAGATACTCCCTGCGATGTTGATGAAATAACCAGATACCGCGGCAGGGATCTGATAGAGAAAGTCATATCCAAAGAATGTAGGCAACAAATATTTGGCGCCTCCGACGCACAAGCATCCATTTTATTCCACGAATCAATAATGTTGGATATAGCCAGAGAATATCGCCGGCTTGCTGCCAACTACAACAGTACTAATGAAACTCAAATTGATAAACTGCAGGAATACTTGCGTGCAGGTTATTATCGCCAGAACACCTTAAACTTACCAAAGTATAGTAACACGCTGAAGAATGAAATCGTTCCCGGCCTGCGTTCACTGCTGACTTCCAATAACTCGCGTAGGATTTCGCAAGGTAATGGACAAGTCTTGGCAGGCTCCTACAAAATGATCCATCTCCTTGGTGAAATAACCAATTTCCTACCGATAATCAAAGCGAAAATGGATGGAGTCACTACTGAATTTATACGAAGTGAATCTCGTCTTTCAAATTCCACTTATTATCTAGCGGAGTTGATTCAACGCATCAAAAATGTCCCCGACGCCGTTGCCATAGTCAAGCGCGATACCAGCTACCTTAAAACCTTCAGTAACCTGATACGCAACAGTGAGTCTCTAATAGGTACCGAGAACGAAGAAATACTTGTTGAAGCCATGGTGGGGCTGGGAAACATGCTGGAATCGACGGAACTCAAGCAAGAAGTCCTTCCCATAATGCGTGACGCCTTAGCCCGCTATAGCTTTCAAGGGTATGGCGATAGGATTTGGATCACCGCCGCCTTGAAGTTAAATAGGTACGATAAGAAGAATTGCAGCAGCTACAACGTGTGCGATGTCAAAGAGAGATGGGAAAAACTAATACTGACCAACCAACGCAACTGTGCACCCAATATCAAGATCCTTTCGCAAGGGTTCTCTGATGCCAACTTGACTGAGTCCTGCAGACTGCTGCTAGAGGAGCATCGGTTGTTCACCCAATCCATGTTTGGGTTGGAGCCGAGTAAGGCCAATATCATCCCCACCAAATTCAACGCAGGCTTAGAAGTGATTGCCTTCAAATCACTGGAGGACTACAAACAGTACGGCGGCGCTGTCTACGGCATCTCTACCAATAATGGCGGTATCACCATGGAAGGGAGCCCTAACATTCCTGGCAATATTCAGCGCTTCTACGCCTTTCACAAAGACGATATAACGAGTGGGCCTGTAGGCAATAAACTACTTTGGAACTTGGAACACGAATTTATCCACTACGTCGATAATATCTACAACTTCAAGTCCTACGCTGATGCTACCAATAACAGCAAAATCGTATGGTGGATGGAAGGCGCGGCAGAATATTTCACGTACAAGAACAACAACACAGCTGCTATTGAAATTGGCAAGAAAAAAACCTATCCGCTCAGCACGATCTTCCAGAATACCTATGACATGCCAGACTACTTGGTACGTTGCTACAAATGGGGCTATCTAGCTGTACGTTTCATGTTTGAGCGTCATCGCGACAACATCGAACAACTTCTCGCGGCTCTACGGTCGGGCGATTATAAAGAATATAATCGCATTCTATTGAACCAAATCGGTACCCGTTACGACAGCGAGTTCAATAGCTGGCTCGACACAGTTAACACTGGCGGTACCTTTGCGGGTGAACGCTACTACGGCGGAAGAAATAATGCCAAGGGCATTGATAACGAAAAGTCAGGCCCCTCTGGCAAAACCACTTTCGAGGCCGAAGAAAAGTACTTCAATGGTGACGTAGTCATGTATGACGGTAAGAATTACAGACTCTCCATCGTGTCCGATGGAAAACCAAACCCCACCTTTTACATTTATGGCGTTGATGCTGCGCCAACCCATCCGGCCTGGCGCAGTAAACAAGATGGCGGCCGCACCGTAGCTCAGTGGGTATTAGATAATGGTGGCACCACTACCCCAACCACAACGACCACGCCGACCAAACCGACAACACCTACGAAACCAACCACACCTACTACGCCATCCAGCAGCACGTTCGTCAATAACGCGCAATATCGCCATGGTGACCAGGTGGTGTTCAACGGCCGGAACTACGCCTTTAACGTTATCCTTGATGGCAAATCCACTACCAGCTACCCGATATTTGGTAGCACATGTGCCCCGGTTACCTGTACCAGCTACAGCCCGTTCAGGAACAGCGACAATCGTGTCCAATCCTACTGGCAAGAAGGACAGGTTGCTGGTGGTGGTACATCGACAAGTGGTGGCACAACATCAAGTGCCGATTCGTTCAACATCCGGCAACAGTATCGCGACCAGGACCAAACCGTATCCGGTGGCAGGACCTATCGCCTTACGGTTAAGGTAGATGGGCGGAACACAACCAAGTTCCCCCTGTATGGTGGAACTTGCGCCCCTGCGAGCTGCACTGCTTCAGTACCGTTTGTTTCGAGCGATCGTCGCTCAACAGCCTATTGGCAGTAAGGGCAGTTAGGTTGAACAGCCCTTGTACTTAGCGGCTGTTCAACCCTAGAACCTGTTCACGATCTGTCAGGCGCAGCTGTCAGCTGGGTGAAGTGCAGCGCAGAAAGCGGCATGTATTTAGATACATGAGAATTTCACGCAGTACATAAGCGCTGATGACAGTGGTGCAATAAGACCGTGAGCAGGTTCTACGGCCTTCAGGCCGCTAGCCACACCTCATCGCCCCCCTGTTAATTCGAAGTTAAAAAGCTTCCAACCATGTCTTCCCCCCAAATGGCTGATCCCGCCAGCAATATCGCTGGGCCGCAATATCGTCCGGCCATGCCTTTTTCTTCGCAAACACAGTTACGACCCATAACTGACTATCGAAATTCGCAACATCGTCTTCGGCCTCTCGCCCAGTGTCATAAGGCTGACTTGTTCTTCCCAAAGAATGCCGACATTCACTTACGCGGAGCAGACGATATGTCGGTAAAGAATCTTTCCCGTAGAAGCTTTATTGCTGCAGGGGCAATAGGCTTAGCCAGTGCACCCAGCTTTGCCCAAGTCATTGCGCGGGCCTTGGCTACACCCGCCAATCAAGGCGTTGGGGGTCTCAAGGATGTGGAACACATCGTCTTTCTGATGCAGGAAAACCGGTCGTTCGACCATTATTTCGGCAGCTTGGCGGGAGCACGCGGCTTTAATGACCCCCGTGCTATTCAACTGCCATCAGGCAAGCCAGTGTGGTATCAAACCAATGGCAGTAACTATGTGTTGCCTTATCACTTTGATGCACGCAACACCAATGCGCTGAAGGTAGGGCTTGACCATGCCTGGAAAGGGTCTGAAACCACATGGAAGGATTGGAATGCCTGGGTATACCGCAAAACTGCGCGCAGTATGGGGTTTTTCAACCGGAGCGATTTACCGTTCTACTATGCCCTGGCCGATGCCTTCACCGTATGTGATGCCTACCACTGCTCGGTGTTTGGCCCAACCGACCCCAACCGCCTGTATGCACTCAGCGGCCATTCCAATGGCTTTGTCACGGGTTTGCAGGATTCACGCTTGTACAACGTCAATAACGGAACCTACAACGCAGACATTACCAATGACAACCCCGCGGCAAAAGGATTGGAATGGCAAAGCTATGCCGAGGTACTGGAAGCCAATGGCATCAGCTGGAAGGTGTATCAGGAATGGGATAACTACGGCGACAACTACCTGCAGTATTTCAAGCACTTCCGGGTAGATGCCAATGGGCAGCGCCTATCGCCAGACAACCCGTTATACCAACGGTGCCGCGCCACAGCGGCGGGCTCGACCGCTGCCAATGCCCCCGGCACCAGCGGCCAATGGCTGATCGACGAGTTCGCCGCAGATGTGAAAGCCGACCGCCTGCCGCAAGTCTCATGGATTTGCGCCCCAACCGAATATTGCGAACATCCCTCCTGCTCACCCAATGCCGGCGAGCACTTTGCCGCTCGCCTATTGACTGCACTGGTGGATAACCCAGCGGTATGGTCCAAGACTGTCCTGATCATCACCTACGACGAAAACGATGGTTTTTTCGACCACATGCCCCCCACGATGCCGCCATTGAATTCAAGCCGGGGCCGCACCACCTTGCACAATGCCACGGACGGCGAAGTGTACAACAGCACCGAGCCTATCGGGCTCGGGCCGCGTGTGCCAACTTTGGTGGTATCGCCCTGGAGCAAAGGCGGCCGCCTCAATTCCCAGTTGTTCGACCACACCTCGATGATCCGCCTCTTGGAAGAGTGGCTGGTACAAGGCAAGGGGCTACCTCGCAACCAAGTGCAATGCAATGCCATATCGCCCTGGCGCAGGGCTGTATGCGGCGACCTAACGAGTACCCTCGTCTTCTCCAACCCCAATGCAACCTGGCCCAACAACGTGCCGCGTAATGCCGACTACTTCAAACTGGGGGGCGGCCGCGATGCCCTTCCACCGGCAGTACAAAGCGTACCCAAGCAGGAAGTATCAACCACCACCCAACCGCGCCTCGCCTGCCCCCTGCCCTATCAATCGTCAGTTACGGGTTCTGCCGTCGCCACGGCGGGCAAATACGCACTCAGCTTTGCCAACACAGGTACAACAGCGGCAGCTTTCATCGTCTACTCCGCCCTGCGCAATGATGGGCCATGGCATTACACTGTGGAAGCAGGCAAGCGGATTGACTGGGAAACCTGGACCTGGAACAGCAGCCAATATCACCTGAATGTTCTCAGCCACAACGGCTTTGCGCGGGAATTCGGCGGCAGCGTGGAAAGCCTGCCCCGCAAAGCGGAAGTAAGCCTGGAGGAGGTGCCCTCTGCCCGCTATGTGCGGCTGACTTTCCACAACAACGGCACTCAGGATTGCAGCTTCAAACTGGTAGACAACGCCTACGGCGACACGATGGTGAAGGTGATTGATGTTCCCGCCGGCCAAAGCCGTACCATCATCAAGTCGGTATACGCCAGCTATGGCTGGTATGACCTGGGCATCAAGCTGAAGGGGGACGACAGCTATTGGCGTCGCCTCGCCGGACACCTGGAAGGCGCAGGCCTTGATTACACCGACCCGGTACTGAACGGGCAGGCTTTGGCTGCCTCCTCACCACAACCCAAAGCCAATCTAATTTCCGGTGTGATGCCGCGGTAGTAGATGTATTTAGCCACTTTCGATTGCGCTAGAATGCATCGGTCTTGATTAAATGGAGTTCCACCTGTGGACAGTCCCAGTAGTCGATCTTTGATCGACAACACACAGGCACGGTAACTGCGAATCTCTCTCGCCGCTACCCTGCCGCAATGGCGGGTAGTGGCTTGAAGCTGCCGGTTCTCGGTGGCTTCGCAACGTTCCTAGATTTGAGGGGCGTCGCGCCCAACGACATAGGTAATGAGCATTCCGAGGAGGTTTTCAACGCCATATTGCCGATGCGCAACGGACTTTAGGCAGATTCTTAGCTATCGGACCAGCGATAGCCGTGCCCAGTCGTTGTGGCGCAGCCGTGTAGTTCTTGGCTCATAGGGCTTCCTTCCATTCCGGGGATGAGATTGAACCCTTTATCTCCGGGACTCAGCATCTGAAGCCAATTCTGGCTAATTGACCAGACGTCCGGGCCGCGAACACTCCCGGTCAAGAGGCTCTTCCCTTCGCGACACCTCCCTAATTCTGCTTCACCGGCTTACTGCCAGCCGTAACGGCGTGCGTAGATGCCCTTCATCAGCTGCGTCAGTCCCATATACGCCAGTAGGATGATGGGCAGGAACACAAAGTACAGCGGCGGCAGGGCTTGCAAATTGAAGTAGTGCGCCAGTAGGCCCATTGGCAGAAAGATGCCTACCGCCATGATGATTCCGGTCATCACCAGCAACGGCGTCGCAGACCGGCTCTGGATAATTGGTACCTTGGCAGTGCGAATCATATGCACGACCAAAGTTTGCGTCAGTAACCCGACAATAAACCAGCCTGATTGAAACAACGTCTGCTCAGCCGGCGTATTGGCCCCGAACACGAACCACATCAACGCGAAGGTGGCGAGGTCGAAGAGGGAGCTGATTGGTCCGAAAACACCATGAAGCGACCGATGTCAGCCGGCTGCCAGCGCTGTGGCTGCTTCAGCAATGCTACATCTACGTTGTCGAATGGAATGGCGATCTGCGAGATGTCGTACAACAGGTTTTGCACCAGCAGGTGCATCGGCAGCATCGGCAGAAAGGGGATAAAGGCACTGGCCACCAGCACTGAGAAGACACTGCCGAAGTTGGAGCTGGCCGTCATCTTGATGTACTTCAACATATTGGCGAATGTGCGGCGGCCTTCGAGCACACCTTCTTCCAATACCATCAGGCTTTTTTCCAGCAGGATGATATCGGCGGCTTCCTTGGCGATATCCACCGCCGTATCGACCGAGATACCGATATCGGCGGAGCGTAGTGCTGGGGCGTCGTTGATGCCGTCGCCCATAAAACCGACCACGTGACCGTTGGCTTTCAAGAAGCGCACGATGCGTTCCTTGTGAGACGGCGTGAGTTTGGCGAAGACATTGTGTTCTTCTACCGCCAGGGCCAATTCGGCATCACTCATGCGTTCGATGTCTCTACCCAGGATAACGCCGTGTTGTTCCAGGCCGACTTCACGGCAGATCTTGGCAGTAACCCGTTCGTTGTCGCCAGTCAGCACCTTGACTGTTATGCCGTGTTCGGCCAGTGCCTTGAGTGCTGATGCGGTTGATTCCTTGGGCGGGTCGAGAAAAGCGACGTAGCCGATCAGCGTCAAATCCGACTCGTCGGCAACGCCGTAGTTTTCTTTGGTCGGTGGCACTGCTTTGGCGGCGACAGCCACGACACGCAAACCTTCTTCGTTAAGATCGGCCGTTACCCGGTGGATGCGCGCCAGCATCTCGGCGGTAAGCGGTTCTATGGCTGGGCCATGGCGAACGTGCGTACAGGCCGACAATATTTCCTCAACGGCACCCTTGGTGATAAGTTCATGGTGATTATCCCGTTCGCTCACCACGACCGACATGCGGCGTCGGGTGAAGTCAAACGGGATTTCGACGATTTTGCGAAAGGCCGTTGCCACTTCCAGCTCGCGATGTATCTCGACGTGCTCCAGCACCGCCACATCAAGCAGATTTTTGAGGCCCGTCTGGTAATAGCTGTTGAGGTAGGCCATTTCCAGCACCTCCTCGGAATCGTTACCCCATACATCGACATGCCACGACAGGAAAATCCTGTCTTGGGTTAGCGTGCCAGTCTTATCAGTGCACAACACATCCATCGCGCCAAAGTTCTGGATAGCGTCCAGCCGTTTGACGATGACTTTCTTACGCGACAGGAATACCGCGCCCTTGGCGAGCGTCGAGGTCACGATCATCGGCAACATCTCGGGCGTGAGGCCCACGGCGATGGATAGCGCGAACAGCAGCGCCTCCATCCAGTCGCCTTTGGTGAAGCCGTTGATGAAGAGAACCAATGGTGACATCACGAGCATAAAGCGGATAAGCAGCCAGCTCACCTTGTTCACACCTGACTGGAATGCGGTGGGTGTGCGGTCGGTCGCAGTGACACGGCTGGCCAGTGCGCCAAAGTAGGTGCTGTTGCTGGTGCTGAGTATCACTGCCGTGGCAGCGCCCGACACCACATTGGTACCCATGAACAAGATGTTGTCCAGCTCTAGCGGGTTGATTGCCTGGGTGTCGTGCTGCACCGCGAATTTCTCTACAGGCAGTGATTCACCGGTCATGGCGGCTTGCGACACGAACAGGTCTTTGGCGCTTAGCAAGCGGCAGTCGGCCGGGATCATGTCGCCTGCCGACAGCACAATCACGTCACCCGGCACCAGTAACTTGATCGGTAGCTCAACACGCGACGTGGCTTTGAGGTGCTGGCTTGCGCCAGGATAGGGGGCGGTGTCGGCAATGGCCGTATCGGGTGCATCGCAGCGAAGCACCGTGGCCGTATTGCTGACCATCGCCTTGAGTTCGTCGGCGGCTTTGTTGGACTTGGCCTCTTGCCAGAAGCGCAGCAGGGTGGAAAGCACTACCATTGTGCCGATCACAATGGCGGCCTTGAGATCCTCGGTCAGGTAAGAAATGACAGCCAGCAGGGTCAGCAGCAGGTTGAAGGGGTTCTTATAGCAGTGCCATAGGTATAGCCACCACGGCAGTGGCTTTTCATGCTCGACTTCGTTTAGGCCGACACGTTCACGTATAACGATGGCCTGTAATTCAGTAAGCCCTTCGCTATGGCTGCCGAGCTGCTTAAGCAGTGTTTCGGGGTTGTTGTTGGCTGCAGAAACCAGGGTCTTGGTCAGGCTGGTGGGCACTTCGCGGCTGACGTCGGTCTGGGTCAGCGTATCGAGCAGGGCAAGGCGGCGGAAGTGCCGACCAATGTGACGGTTGCGTAGGAATCCCGCGAAGAATTCCTTTAACAGGGTGAAATTCATGTTTGCGCTCCAGCATGGCCTGCGCAGTTCACCCTGTCAGCAGGGCATTACGCAGGCGGAAAAAATCAGGGTCGGGCATCGTTGTTTGCTCGTTCTAAGTACCTGTTCAAGGTCTGGGACGCGATGGCGATTCAGCTTTGAGGACGCCGCCGGAATGCACCTATCGCAGTAAATTCCGCTTTCTCAGCCGCTTTCGCCTTAGCTCGTGAGGCGTTGAACAGGGTTTAGTAGACTTGCGGGTCAGTGGCAAAAGCGTCCTGACCAGGGTGCAAGCCGATGTAAAACCAGGGCGCTCAAGGCCTAGGCCTGGCGCAATGGTCGGTAGCGCGTTGCTGCGCAAAGAAATGAACTGGAAATGCATGCATACTCCCCTCAGCCAATGCGATAACACATTCGGCCGAATCTGTGCCGCAGGGCGCAGCACCAATTAAATCAAGGGAAAGTAGCAAAGCAACCGAGAGCCGGCTGCTTTAAGCCACTACCCGCCATTGCGGCAGGGTAGCGGCGAGAGAGATTCGCAGTTACCGTGCCTGTGTGTTGTCGATCAAAGATCGACTACTGGGACTGTCCACAGGTGGAACTCCATTTAATCAAGACCGATGCATTCTAGCGCAATCGAAAGTGGCAGAATATATCTGCTGCTGCAGCATTACACCGAAAGCTGAATGGGCTTTGGGTTGTGGGGAGGTGATACGGGCTGCCGTTCCAGCTTTCCAAATCAATCTGCTTGCCTGCTGCCACGGTGTAATGCCAGCCTCTTCCTGCCTATGGGCCCGCTGGCACACCAGTTCAAGCTGCAAGCCCTTGCCCACCAGTCAACTGCTGTAGTGAACGGGCTTCAAGGCCGCTTGCTACAACAGTTGACATCACTCACCGCGCCATTGCTGGCACAGGTGAATGGCGACATTTCCCGGCTTACGCCAATGCTGCTGCGTAGGAAAGCGCAGGGTAGTCGGTGTAGCCTGCCGCCCCCTCGCTGTAGAACGTTTTATCGTCCCATTCGTTTAGCGGCGCACCCGTTTGCAGGCGAGCCGGCAAATCCGGGTTGGCGATGAACAACTTACCAAACGCAGCCGCATCCGCCTCGCCCTTGGCAAGCAACTGAGACGCCGACGTTGGCGTCAAGCCTTCATTGGCAATATAGACACCGCCAAATGCTTGCTTGAGATCAGGGCCGAGGCGGCCTTCCGCCTGTGATTCACGCGCACAGATAAACGCAATCTTCCGCTTGCCCAATTCACGCGCCACATACCCGAAAGTCGCGGGCAGATTCGAGTCGCCCATGTCCAAAATATCCGCACGCGGGGCCAAATGCATGCCTACTCGCCCAGCCCCCCAAACCGAGATCGCGGCATCGGTTACTTCCAACAGCAAGCGCGCACGGTTTTCAATCGGCCCGCCGTACTCGTCCGTGCGGCGATTACTGCCATCCTGCAGGAATTGGTCCAATAAATAACCATTCGCGCCATGCAACTCCACACCGTCAAAACCCGCACGCTGGGCGTTGATTGCCCCTTGCCGGAACTGCTCGACGATATCCCGCACCTCGTGGGTATCCAGCGCATGCGGCACTACATAGTCTTGTAGCGGGCGAATCAAGCTGACATGGCCTTTGGCTGCAATCGCGCTAGGGGCCAACGGCAGGCGGCCATCCAGATAGTCTGGGCTGGAGATGCGTCCTACGTGCCATAGCTGCAGCAGAATACGCCCACCGGCCTGGTGCACACCCTGCGTAATCGCCTTCCACCCCTGGACTTGTTCCTCAGACCAGATACCGGGCGTACGCGGGTAGCCCACTCCCATGGGCGAAACAGCGGTGGCTTCCGAAATAATCATCCCAGCGCTGGCGCGCTGCACGTAATAGTCACGCATCAACGTATTGGGCACCCGGCCAGCACCGCTGGCTCGGGTGCGTGTGAGAGGCGCCATGATGATGCGGTTAGGCAGGGTGAAGTCGCCAACTTGAAGTGAGTCAAACAAGGTGTTCATAAACATATCTCCAATAACTTGGGTTGATTTACTTACCGGTTGGCAACGATGCGTGATCCATGATGTATTGCCAGCCACCATTAACGCGTGTGGCAATATCTGAAAAGCGTCCGTTGACCAGCACCGGCTCGCCAATTTCAATCGGTTCCAGCCTAAGGCTATATAGCCCCAACGAATTCATTTTCTTTAACCAGCCAAGCGCCACCCGCAGCTGGACTTACCTCGCCAAGCCCCCCGCCAAGTCCACCACCAGAACAAACCGACCGCGACCCATTCAGGTGCGCATCGCCGGGCGTTTTCAAACCAATAGCCCGGGATCGGTATACCAAGCCGTGCTGGGTGGGCTGGGCATCGCACAGATATCGGCATGGATGGGTGGTGGCCGTCATAACAGCGGGGTGGCTGTGCTTATTGCTTGAAGACTACGCCATTGCTGAAACGCCGATTCACGCCGTGTCCACTCAAAGCTCCCGCAACTCAGCGAAAGTACGTGCCGTCATTGATTTTTATGAAGCCATTTTCCGCGCCGACCCAAGCGTTGCCAGAAGTGCAATGGACTAGCGCCTCGTATACCTCTCACAGGGTAGGCCGATGAGGCTTTTAAATCGTTTGACTTTGAACAGGTTCCATCCTTCAAGGCAAGTACGCCAGCCATTCCTCCAGTTGCCGGGTACGGTCCTGCATTCTCTTCACCAAGCAAGCCGTTTCGTCGAAATTACGATCCGCCCCCGCTTCATTGACTACGTACCAAGCATTGCACTCACTATCCCGAAAGCGCAACCACTGCCGTTGCGCCTCAATAAACTTCGTTTTGAGCAAGGGGTAATCCAGGCCATCTTCTTTTGGCTTCGATATCGCTTTCAGCACTTTTTTATATGCCGCGTTGAGCGTTTTATCGGCTCGGTCGTACTCATTCTGGGTTCGTTCATGAATACAGAAGGGTTTTACGCTCTCTTCCGAACACTCCTCCGCCTGCGCCGCGAATGATGAAAGTAAAGGGATTACAATCGCAGCTAAGACACGCAAACGTAGATTCATAGTCATTTAAGGAGCACTCAGATTATTGAAGGGCTTGATTACACGTACGCGGTATTTTAGAAAAGCCAATGACAATAGTCATATCAACTGTGAAGCGCAGCCATTAATTTCAAACGCTATTAGATGTGTAAACAACCTAAGAAAATAGTCACTTTTAGGAGTACACATGAAATGATCGCCCAAGTCGCCTAGCATTTCTGGCCAATAGAATAAGCTGTCATTAAGGTATGCAGCAAATCCTCATAGAGGCTCTGGTTTTTATTTTTAATATCAGGCATCAAGATCTTTATAGTTAGGACGATTTTAAAAAGCGGGTCAATGCCTCGCAACGCTTCTGCTTTATTAAGGCGGCAATTAAATAGTGCATATGAACAAAGATAAAAGACATTTTAAAACAATGCATTAGGAATTTTGTACTGTAAGCCTATATGCGCTTTCACATTGCCGGATCAATACCACTTTCCAAGCTGGTTTCGTGCTTGGTTGATGTCTGACGGGGTTTGTCGCCCGCTTTACTCATCAGTGGAATCAGCTCTATGAGCTTATTTCCGCTATCACCCAGTTTACTTAGTGGCTTCAGCTCGGTCTTAATTGCCGCATTGGCTTCTTCCTGCCATTCCAATGCCCAAGTCAGTACTTGTTCTGTCTCTTTGATGAGGTTGTTTGGTACCGGTTTCTTGCTGGCAATGGCTTGTGCAATTTTCTCCATGCGGGCATCACACTCAAAGACGGCTTTATTGGCCGCTTGATAGTCGGCCATCAAGAAACTCAGCTTGAGGTAGTGCGAACGAAATGCGGGGCCGTCCTCTTTGGGCACAGCAATGATTTCCCCCGTTTCTGGATGCAAAAACAGCAAGGGGGTTTCTACATCTACCGGCACCACGGAACCCGGCGTGTTCGTTGGCCGGGGCGTTGTTGTCGCCCGTGGTATGGGCCTGCCGGTTATGGGCGCTGCCGCCCCGCTGCCAGTGGAACTGCACCTTGACGCGGTGGTTACGGTCGGTGTCGATAGGCTGGCCTTTTTGGCCTACCACGGTGGCGGTTTGCACCCCTTGGATGGTGGGCTTGCTGTGATAGCGGCCTACGCTGGGGGCCGGGGCAAAGGGGATATCGAGGGCGTCACCCATGCCCACAGCAGCGCGAGCATGCAAGCACACAGCGCGATTGCCATAGTGTTCAGGGAAAGCGTCATCGCCGTCGGGGCCAAAGGCTTGGTTCAGACTGGCCTTGAAGTCGGCACTAAGGTTGTTGCGGCCCTGGTGATGCACCGATAGCACGCGGAAACGGGCTTCTTGCGGGTAACGGTGGTGTTGGTTGAGAACAAACACCTGGCCCGGCGCAAGACTGCGTACGGTACCTTTTGCCTGGATATGCCGGGCCTGGGTCTGGTAAGCCGCCAAGAGGTTGAAGGCGCGCCGTTCGCCGTCGTCCGTGCCGGCCCAGGCGTAGTGGCTGATGTGGTCGGCCAATTGCAGCGTGGGACCTTGTTTCTGCGTGGCGCTGGGTTTGGCTTCAACCGATTGATCGCTGAGCGTACGGTCGTCATGGCTGAGCAGGCGCAGCTGGCTAGGTACCGGATGGCGTTGCTCCTGCCAATGCTGGAAGCTGTCGCGCCCTCCGGGGCCTAAACCCAGTGCCCCCGCTGTCATACCAGCCAAGCCATCACCACCTTCTGTAGCATCCGCGCGGTGGAAACGAATCGGCGATTCGGGATTGTCGATGCAAGCCACATCCAGACCCAGCCGGTCGCTAATCACCAATGTGTGCTTGCCCAAGCTGGCGCTGCCGGTATCCCCCTCATGCTCAAACCAGCACACCAGCCCCTCGTCTTCAATCAGGCGGCGGACAAAATGCCAGTCGGTTTCACGGTATTGGGTCAGCAGGCTGCGCTTAGGGTATTTATCTCCCAACGCCAGCCGCCACGCCGGTGCAAGCGCACCCTGGCCTTGGTAGTCGCTAAAAATGCTGTTCAGTATTTCGGCAATGGTTTTGTCTTGAAACACCCAACTGTCGCGCCGTTGGCGTAAAAAACCCAGCCAGGGCTCAACCACCAGCTGGTAGCGCGCCAAACCACCATTGCTGCCCAGCGCTTGGGCTTCGCTGATATGGCCGTGTGTGGGGCGCAGACTGGTACGGCTGCTGCTGGTTTGTGTTTCCAGCAATACCGGTGCGCCGAGCAGGCTGTTGACGTCCAGCCCGCTATTGGGGCTGAGGACGATGAGGGCCAGACGGTAGCCGCACAACAAGCTATCTGGGGCGCTGGCCGGCACATCACTACTTTGCAGCAAGGCTGGCGCAATGGCTAGGTGGCCGAGTTGAGGCAGCGGCTGCGCGGCTTGTTCGGCAACCAGTGCGCCTACCGGGAAGCGGCTTACATCGGGTAACAGTACGTTTGCGGCAGGCAGCGGTGCGCCGATGATTTGCTCGACACCATCAACACGCTCTACCAAAAGAGCATCCGACCCCAGCTTGGTATGCAGGCGATAAAGGCGATCGTTACTTTGCCATTGGCCGAGTTGGGCTTGAAACTGGCTAAGCAATTGACCAGTGGCGAAAGACAGCGGGTACATGGTGGCTCGCTTCGTAAGGTGTTACGCAGTGCGTAAAGCGGATTCGAGCCGCGGCGCTGCTGCCCCTGCCCAACAGGGTTGTTGCATCCAGCGTTTATTGGCTCAGGTTGAATTCGATACGCCGGTTGCGGCGACGGCCGTCTTCGGTATTGTTGGGGGCAACAGGGCGGTCCGGCCCCATACCAATGGGAATCAGGCTATCGGCCGCAATGCCCTTCTGCACCAGATAAGCCTTGACGGCATCGGCGCGCGCCTTGGACAGCACAACGTTGCTGTTACGCGCACCTTGGCTGTCGGTGTGGCCAATCACTTCAACACGGCGGCCATTGAATTGCTTCAGGGCGTTATTCATTTCATCGAGAATCCCCTGGCCTGCTGCGGTGATCTTGGCGCTGCCGCTTTCGAATTCGACGATACGATTGGCCAGGGCCTGATCAAGCACCGACTGCTCGGCCATCGTCACCCGCAGCTGGCTCTTGACTACATAAGTCGGGTTCAATGAACTGGCGATCTGGCTGGTGACCTGTTGCCGGTTGGCATCGCTGGCGACATCGCCCTTTACGTTCACCGTATTGCCATCCACGCTCAGTTCGCCCCGAGTGACCGCCTTGAGCTGGGGGCTGATCAATGCTTGTACGTGTTGCGCCCAGTTGGCCGGCATGATCACGCCGCCAACGCTGATCTGATCAACCACCCGGTCGACCCCATAAACTTCACGCAGGCGATTGAGGATAATGGTCTTGGTTGCCTGATCGGGCACAGCGCCGGTAACGGTAATGACCTGATTACTGGCCGCTGCGGGTGCGGGGGCCACTGGGTCGGCCGCCCGCAACTGGCCAGCCAAGAACAGGCCAGCGCCCAGCAGGAATAGAGATCGGCTGATTGTCATTTACAACCCCAGAAAAACTTCATTGAAAGTGATGCGCAGCTGCGCCAACGACAATTGTGGATGATCGGCATAGCTTGCCAGCTTGCGGCAACCCGCATCGCTATCCAGATGCTCCTCCACCCACTCGGCATCAGCAATGTCGATCAGGTAGTCCTCTGCCACATCGGGGCTGACAACGGCGGCCAGGGCTTCAGAGGCTGCGCCGGAAAAACCCACCAGCAATACCGACTGGTCGCCACGGCGGCTTAGCAATGCCGACAGCTCAAACTCATGCCGTTGCAGGAAGCCTGCAACCAGACCCAGCCAGAAACTGGCCAGATAGGCATTGGTATCCGCCCGGCTGGGCAAGGGGAACATCAATCCCTTGTTCAGATTGGTGGCACCCTTCGCAATAACAGGCTGCAACAAGACCCCCAGCGCCAACGCAGTACGGCGTAGGGAGAATTCCGGCCAGGTGGTACGCAGTTCGCGATCAATCTGTTCAATTGTCTGGACTTGCAGCCATTCGGCAAACAAGCGTTCGTCGTGGCTGCCATCAAGCTGCAATCCTTCAGGATGCGGGCCGATGGCGCTCAGAAATGCTTCGTCCGAAGCCGCTTGCCGCGCCCGCAGGCCAAGCAATTCGGCTGACTGCCAGCAACGCGATAAACGTAACGGCGCGAGGCTGGAAAAGTCCAGTGGGCGGTCCACCTGAAACTGAGTGGCCAATATAAAGGGGAAACGCCGCTCAGAGCTGTCCATGCTCGGCGTCAACACCCCCGCCACAACTGCACGGCTCCTTGTACCAACAAACATGAAGCGTACCGGTGTTGCGGCATCGTAGTTCAGCTTCCAGCGCGGATCGGGGGCCAGCATGTCCAATGCCAACGAAATCCATTGGTCGAACACATTCATCAGCCCGCTGCCGGTATTGCTGCGGACGAAATCCCCTCGGGCTGGGAACTTGCCAAAGTAGTACAGCTCTGGCTGCTCGGTAAGGATATTCGTCAGATTCACGCGCCTGCTCCTGCCACCTTCGTGGCGAATTCGCTACCGACAATTGTCTGCGGCAAGGTCAACCCCTGCAAACCCTGGCCCTGGCGGGCACTGCCGCTACCATCTACCTGCGGGCTGCTGATTATGCGGAAGTTGACCGACACCGACACATTGCCATTCGCCCACAACAACTCAAACAAGCCCTGCTCTTTCTTCTTTCGCTGGGCTGCACCTATCATCTTCTCCAGACCGAAATTACCGGGCACATTCAGTAATTCCACGGCACGGCCATCAAACGTGGTGGCCGTGATCTTCACACCGGGTGTGGCACTGGGGTTCGGCCAGACAAAGCTGTTCCAGGCTTGCATGCCATTGCGGTAACGCATGACTTGGCCGTCGATCTCGATGGTGTACTCCGATAGGCCCGGGGCCGACATCGGCATGATCTGGAACTGAGTCTGGTTGGCTGGGGCGGATGCCCCACCGCCCGCCGCAGCACCGCCACCCGCTTGCGCCGATACATAACGGGGGAAGTCCGCCACGAAGGCTGGCGAGAACTGCACCCCCATGTCCGCCCAGGTACGAGCACTCAGCATATCGCCCCGGCGGACCGCCAATGGGCCGATCGACTTTTCAGTGAACTTGGCGATAGCGCCTTCCGGGCCAAAGATGGTGGCGATTTCCTGCGCGCCCGCTTCGACGCGGGAATTCGCAACAAACGGGTACTTACCCGCCAGCGACCGGCTGAAAGGCTCGTACACCTGTGCTGTCCAGGTACGGTTGATTTCCGCCTCGGATGGCTTGAGCAACACGGCGAAGGACTGCATCAGCGGTCGCACCAGCATCGGGCGCATGGTGGTCTTGGCGCTATCCGTCACCCCGTTGAGCATCTGCTCATCCACATACTTGAGCGCATCAGCCAGCTCCGAGCCGTTGCCGTCCAAGGTCTGGCGCATCAGCGTGGTACTTCCCGGGCCGATATCGCCGGCATTCTTGATCTGGTTGAAGCGCGAACGCAGCTTGCTCAGGAGGTCGAGATACCCCTTCATCAACGATTGATCTTTGCCTTCACCGCGAGCGCGCATCAGATGGCCTACCACCGAAAACTCACGGCCAATCGGTCCCATGGGAACCGCACCAGGCTGGGCAGCACTGCTTGCATTAGCCCCGCTGGGCACCGTACCGCTAGGCGCACGGCGCAGAATCACTTCCTTGAACCAATCGATAAAGCCACGCTTGGCCTGCGTCAAACCGGCATCCACCAAGGACTGGTTATCCCACGAGGTTTCGCGGTAAAGGATGTCCATCAACTTGGACATCGGCGACAAGGTTGGGTCACCCAGCCGATTCATATTCACCACAGCCTGATTGAAGTCAGGGAACTCGGCGACCGTGACGTTCTGGACAAATTTCTGCCACTCCCGAACATATTCGGCCTTGTACATCGACGTCAGCGACTTCTGGATCTGTTCAGGACTGCCCTCCAGGGTGAGGTCGTCACGCACGGCCGTTTTCAGTACCCAGTCACTCGCCTGCGTTTCCTTGGAGGCCGCATCCTTGATGGCGCTTTGTACATAACCATCCCACGCTGCTCGGGTAAAGACACCCGGCACAATGTAGCTGCCAGCAACAATGCCTTTGTTTTCATCACCCACAATGGCTGCCACCGTAATGGCGGGGTAGCGGGCTGCGGCGCGCAGCTTGATTTCAGCGTACACCCTTTCGCGGGCCGGCAAACCCTTGACGACACGGCGTAGCGACTCGCGTGACTGGTCAACCAACGCCAGCTGATTTTCGATCAGGGGGAAGTCCGGCTCTGTCGTCTGCGACAAGGTGAAAGTCAGCAGCTTTTCCGCGCTGCGTATCATCGTCTCCCGCGACATGCTGCCACGGTGGCTTTCCAGCCAACCACGCCAGAACCGGGTGATCTGGTCATTCAAATGACCAGGGTCGAGCCGGTCCCGGTTTGCCAGCATCAGGTAGGTCTTGAGCGCGTTGTAACCGTCATCCACATTGCTGGGCGAAGCATCCTTATAGGGCTGGTCTCCCCCTGCTGCCGCGGCCGTACCCGCAGTCTGGGCGGGCTTGGCGCTTTGTTCCTTCAAGCTGCCAGCCTGAGCATTTACATCTGTAAGAAATGACTCAAGATTGGCGGCAACCGGCTTGAACATCAGTTCCTGCACGCCATGGAAGTATTCGCGGCGTAACTTGTCTTCCAACTCATCACCCTTGTAAAGACCAAACCCCAGCGACAAGGGCTTGTCTTCACGGTACTTATGCAATTGGGTGATGCGGTCCTGCAGAATTTCCATCGCCTCCAAGCGCACGGCAAGGTCGGTATGACCCTCCTGCAAACGAACCACCTTGTCGAGGTCGGCCCGCACATTGGTCAACAGGCGCTGATTGCCGATGTACGACGTGGTCCACCCTGCCAACAAGAGGCCCAGGACAGCCACACCCGCAAAGAAACTGGCATAACGGACCTGCTGCTTGCGACGGCTGGCATATTGGCGCACCAATCCCTTGTCGGCGAAGATCACCTTGGAAAACAGGTCTTTCAGGAAGAACCCATGGCTGGCGTTGAAGCGTTGTTCTCGCTCCTCACCGCTGACATGCAAGTCAAAACGCGATGCCATACGTTCGGTCAACGGGCTGACCGCACGGCCTTCCTGTAATGCGCTGGTGAAGTAAAAACCGCGGAATACGGGTTTGAACTGGAAAGGATTGTCTTCAAACAACGTGGCGATAAACGTGCGCAATGCCGGCCGGATGGCGATGAACTCCATCGGGAAGGTCAGTAAACCGGGTGACATCGCCTGCTTGTGTTGCATTGACATGCGTACCGCACTGAGGTCCTTCAGACCTTCGCTCAGGTGTTCGAACTGGGTATCGAACTGACTGACGGCGTCGGTAGGGACATCTACCTTATAAGGCAGGGTCGCACCCCACACTTGCTGCCATTCCTGCTCATCACTGGCTTCAAAGAAGTCGGTAAAGCCCGCCAACAAGTCCATCTTGGTGAAGATAACGTAGACCGGAGGGAATACTTCCAGCTTCTCGGTCAGTTCCTGCACGCGCTGGCGCAGGTTCTTGGCAAGCTGAATGGCATGTTCGGGGCGGTTTTGACTTAACTCGGAAATACTGACAGCAATCATGATGCCATTGATGGGCGCCTTCGGACGGTACTTACGTAGCAATCCCAAGAAGCCGAACCATTCATTGCGATCTTCATTCTGTACCGAATAGCGGCCTGCGGTGTCGAGCAGAATACCTTCGGTGGTGAAGAACCAATCACAGTTACGCGTACCCCCTACGCCCTGGATGGCTGCGCCACCTTGCTCGGCAAACGGGAAGTGCAGGCCTGAACTCTTGATGGCAGAACTTTTGCCCGCAGCGGGGTTGCCAATGATCATGTACCAAGGCAACTCGTACAACGCTGCACGACCGGAGGTTTCGCCCAGTTTGGAATTGCAGATGGTCTTGATGGCGTCTTCAAGCCGTCCACGCAAACGGTCTACCTCGCTCTTGCTGGCATCCTGCGAAGCATCGGCCGACCCAGCACCTTGCGCCGCGAGCATGACGTTCAGCTGTTCGCCAGCTTGCGCGGCACGGTGACGCCGCAGCAGCCAATACACGGCCCAGGCTGCGATACCGAGGGTCAGCACAATGACTGGGAATACAAAGCCCCACTCAAAGATGGCAAACAGGATAAACAGCACCCCGCCGGCCAATAACACCGCCAATAACGAGATCACGCGTAAATCCCGGAAAAACCTTGCAAGCCCATTCATTAAAAAATCATCCGAGTTAAGGATTAAATAAATCTATTTACACTAATCAAAGTTAGCGCATATACGACAACATGAATGCGCCATTTCCAATCACTTTAGGTGTCAGCTGCCGGTGGTGCCGGCTGCTCGGGCGCCGTCTCCAGCAGACAAAGGCCTCGCTCAAGCCAGCCATCATTCAATACCAATAGGGTGGGTACACTCTGTTGTGCAACCATCTGGCTGGCCAATGCGTAGCCCGTTAACCGCCCGCCAATACCGGCATCACCTGTAACACTACGCAAATGCAGCACTTCATTCATTTGTAAGGGCGTGGGCGCTACTGCCAGCAACGAGGCAGCCTCCGTCGCCTCCGGCCCCAATGCCAGGCCGGTACAAAGCCAGCCGATATCCACCGGCAAGGTACGTCGATGGGTCTGCAGGGCAAACAAATTGAGCAATGCCTTGGCAGCGTGCGGACGCGTGCGGGCGATAGGCTCGCATTCCGCAAGATCGGCCATACCCAATTGCGCCAGCGTCGGGCAGTCAGCCATATCAAATGCCGCATTGGCAAGCAACAAAGCCGCTGCCGCTTCGCCAGGGAAGTGCATACCGGCACGGTCTGCCACGTCGTCGCCCAGCAAGCCTTCGTTCAATGACTGCTGGCAGACGCTGGAATCGGCCGCCAGCAGCAGCACAACGACAGGCTGCGAGAAGGCTGCCAACTCATCGACAATGGCATTCAGGTGCTTGGCCAAACTATTGGCGGACATGGCGCGGATTTCCATTTGCAATTGCGCGTCCGTCAGACCGTAGGGAGCCAATTGTTCATGCAACCATGCAAGCACTGTTGCATTGCCTGCTTCATCCAAACCCGGCTCAAGCAGCAGTTGTACACGCAATAACGTCGGTACACGTTGGTGTGACTGCGCCTTATCGGTGGATTCGGGCGCGGCATCGCCCAGCCAGGCTGGATTCAACTCCGCGGCGCGTTGTGGCTGCCGGGGGCGGATATGCAGCGTCTGCGCCGCGGCAAGCTGGGTCAGCACGCCACCCAATCGACCCACTACACCCGCCAACAACGCCAATGCGCGCTGTTTGGCTACGTTGGGGGCTTGGTTTTCCTCATCCTGCTGCCACGCGGGGGGTAACAAGGTCAGGTCGATATCCGCACAGCGCCGCGTTGCCAGCGGGAAACCGTTCGCGTCGTAGAGTGCCGTATCCAATGGGGGGATGGGCGCAGCCTGAAGCGCTTCGGCGATGGCGCCCAGTTCTTCCCCCAATGGTGTCACCACCTCCGCCGCGATGACTTTCAATGTATGCAGCGTCGCAGGAGCCGGCGCTGATGTCGCACTGGCCGCCGTTGCACCAGCCACAACCGGTGGGGCGGCCAAACGTGCTTTTCGACGCTGCCATAACCAGTTTGCACCCAACACCGCCAGAAAGATGGTCAACGGCAGGATAAGCAGATAGATCGCGACGTCTTCGGTACTGGGTACCAAGTGGATTCCGTTCCAATAAAGAATCACTGCTACCCATGTGCATACACACACCAATATCAGCAACAACGAAGCCCGCAAAAACTTAGCCATGAATTAATCTGGAATAGGAAGGAAAGTAGTGGATGCCGACCGGCTCAAACATGGTCGAGTACTTGAGACTGGGTAGCAATCAGGGATGCCCCACATGCGGTTGTATCTCCATGGCGCGCCAATGGCTTGCCATCTATCAGATGCGTAAAGTCCCCACTCACAATCACGCAGGTACCGTGGCCGGGCTTGGGACAGGAAACCTTGTCGCCCACACGGGCAACCGGTTTACCATTGACCGTCGTTGTTGGCGACCCTTCCAGCACCGTGCCGCCATGGCTGGTTGAATCCCCCAATAATATATAGGGCCTACCCATCAATATTCCTCCATTTAAAAAGCACCTACCCTTAAGAACCTGTCTAAAGTCCGCTACGCGTCAGCAATATGGCGTTGAACACACTCTCGGAATGCTCAATTACCACACGTAAATTCTGCTTCCTCGGTTGTTTTCGCCGTATCTTGCTTTAGCTCGCGAGACTTTTAGACAGGTTCAAAGCACAGGCCAATCCCTTATGCTCTAACTTGCGTCGATTGCGGCCATAGCGTGGTCTGAGACGTGCATGCTATCCCAAATCCCGTATCAATCAATGTTTAAGTAAAACGCTTATTTCACTGTCATGCATCGGCATGTTGAAAACATTATTCGCGAATTTATTCACCTTTTCTGCCGCACGTTCATAACGCCACTCAAGCATACATAAAGCATCGCTTACTTCGCCGGTTCAGCACCATCAGCTGTGGCAGGCGGCTTGCCCAAGGCACCTTTGCGGCGCAACTCTATATGGCCGAAGTCCATCATCTTCCAACGTCCGCCCCATACGAGCCCAAGCGATTCCGCGACTTCGCCATATAGCTCATACCCACGCATGGCCCAAGGGTCGCGCTCTGAAATAACCAATTTGCCATTACGCAGAAAAGCACAATCTGCCGCCAACCCGAATTGGTGATAGCTCTGAAAAGCACGGGCATTGGAGACCTGCGGTCCCAAGGCCGCCAAGGTGTTCTGCCGGCTAGGGCTGCGATAACCTTCCAACAAAGCCATTTTGTAACCGTGCTTTTCCTCCATGACGCGGAAAGCCACCAATAGGCGCTGCCGGAACTCTCCGTCCAGCAGCATCCAGTCTCGACTGGCCGAAACCAGCATCGGTCGCACCATTTCCACTTCCTGAGTCAAAAAGGCTTCAGGCGGTAATGGCGGGGGCGGCACCAATTGCTCGCCTCGCAATAGTTGTGCGATCACCGCATTTTCTTCTGCCGGTATGTCCTCGTAGCCTTCTGTGCTGATTTGATTACTTAATATTGCGACTAATATTAAAGGAGTCGCCAACACACAAAGGGTTGCAAGCAATAGCCACTTGTTTCTTGCCAGGGCATCAAACTGCTTTTGTATCCAGCTGCGGCCGCCCTCGCCTACCGTGCTTTGCAAATCACCTAGGCTTGTCATACTCGCCGCACGTCGCTGCTGAAGCTTAAGCCTGACATCGGAAAACACCCTTGCAAAACGCGCCCGCAGTCCAGCCGAAAGCAGCAGCAGTCCGGCAAGCAGTACCAGCGCCAATAAAACACTGGCGGCGAATATGACTAAATAGTTTTCATACATGCTAATTTGACCATTACTGCATTCACGCGTTATTTTTGTCTCATTATTCTTGCATGATTCGACGCTGAAACTGCAGTGCATTAACGAGACCGGTCAATTCATGTACCTATGAGCGGCGGCAAATAGCGACACCTTTGGACTAGACACCAATGAAATCACCCCCAAAACAGCCAGGCGAACAACCATCCCGCCCCTCGCTTTATAAGCCCGACAGTACGTCTTCATTCAGCATTCTGGATGCCGCCACCGTTCAAGGCGGGCAAAAGCGTGCGAAAACAACACCAACAGCGGAGGCCCCACCCCGCCGCATCTGGCCATGGGTTGTCGCCATAATGGTTTTGGCCATCGTGGTCGGCGGCATTCTGCTCGTGACCTTTACCACGCACGATGCCGAATCACCTGTCATCACGCATACGCCAACCGCCGTCGTCAATACGCCCGCTGCCCCTATAGCCGTACCCGTCGAAGTGCCGCTATCAGCGCCCGCCATCAAGCTGGAAATGGATAAGCCCGCCGTAGTCGAGCAGATGGAACCACCCCATAAGGAAATGGCACCCGCAACCGCTGTCGACCCGTTGACCATTTTGGAAGCCGACAACAGCAAACCTCAACCCGCGCCCCCCCCGAAAGCCGCCGCAATGCCACCCGCAGCGAAAGCTGCCTCAAACACCGCGGCCAAGCCAAGTCCCGCCAAAGCCGGTGGCGCCAAACAGCGCGAAACACGCATAGACCCGGACAAGAGTCCAGCCAAAGCGCAACACGATATGGACGTCGACTTCATGGAAGCCGTGCTCAGCCGTATGCCAAAACCGGCCCAACGCAACGAGCCTAAGTCCGAACCCAAACAAGAATCCAAATCCGAGCCCAAGCAGGAAGCCAAACCCGAACCCGCAGCGGAAGCAAAACCCGAAGCCAAGCCGGAAACGCCATAGCGCGCACTGTTTCGCTGCATGCCATCCACAACAGGCAGGCAGCGAAACCATCGCAACCCCATCAAGCGTATGGCCGCCTAACGTGCGGCCATTGGCCTTTGTGGCAGCGTTTCCTGTTTAGGGAAATAAGGTTTGGTGGCTTTGCGCAGCAGATGCGGTATCAACAGTCGTACAGGCATGCGCAGCCAGTGCCCTCTGACATACAGGCAAAAACGCGCCAAACGATCGCCAAAACGCTTGGCCAACGGATGGCGGGGCCTTAAAGCGCGCAGAATCAGCGCGTCCATCAGTATCCGTGTAGGCGTCGCCGGGCCAGCCACCGCCAACGCAGCCAAGGTGGCCAAAGGCACGGGGGTGTGCCAGATGCTTATGCTGTAACGCACCCCGTAGTAAAGCGGCCGCTGGAGTTCAAGCTCATGCGCTCGAGCAATCAAACGATCAAAAAACGCCGGCTCCTGTCCGAAATGCCTTAACAGGCGATCAAGATCGAACAGATCCCGTAGGCTGCTTTCCCACTCGCTCTCATGAAAAAGATGGCAAGCGCTATGGATAACCATATCGCAAGGCGCCAGCATCAAGACTGCCGTCTGCGCCGGTACCGCAACGGCGTCTGCATGTAGCTTGGTAGGGTCAGGGTGAAAACGCGCTGTCGGCGGCAGGATAGTATGGTGTACATCAAGCACGCTTTGGCGCTTCTGGTGCATCAGCGGGGGTAGTTCGTGCATCCATTCCCGGTAGTACCGATTGTCGTAGGCATCATGGTGAGTGTTGATCCAGCCCTGCCAATACAGGCATGCCTCCACCTCATCCAGTCGTGCTTTGGGCACCAGAATATCCACGTCGCCAAACACCCGTCCCTGGCTGGAGGGTAGATCGGCCAAAGCGTAGGCAGCCCCCTTAAGCAGCACGACCGGCACACCCAATGGTTTGAATGCGCGTTCCAGGCGCTTCACTTCCCACGCTGCGGCCCGGCGATTGGCTGTGCACTGTAGTGTGGCGGCCGTCAGCCTTGCCTGCACAGGCGCGGGCAATGCTTGGCTAAGCTGGGCAGCTTGCAACCGCGCAGCCAGACTACCCGTCAGCAATGCCGTATCCGACAACCGCAATACGGTATCCCATTCGCTCAGCGTCAAGCCGCCTGCGCCGGTAGGGTCGATTAAGATACGGCAAAGGTCGGTGAAAGCACTCATGGGAGGCGCTCGGTAAGCGGCGGGATCTGCACCGGCTCGGCATTGGCCAACTCATCAAAAAAGCCTATGGCCTCTACGAGTTGGCTGTATTCAAAATGATAGGCAGTGGCGCGCCCAACCAAATCAGCCAAAGCATCAAAGCCCTGTTTGCCATGCAAACTATAGTTAAATGCCTGCTCCGCCAGCTTCAACACTACCTGCGCAGGCGCAATCGGTTCTGCATTGATAGGCTTATCTGCACAGTAGTTCGGGAAGACAACCCAGGCCGCTGGCACACAGCAGGCTTGCTGCTGGATACTTTCCTCCGGTGGCTTGGCATGGGCAACCGACCCCTTTTGCGTATCCCGCACAACGGGTGTAAAGACAAGTTCAGGCACCAAGGCCTGGATAACCTCAATTGAGCGGTTCTTCAAGCTTACCGGCCGTGGTAGAGGTTGAATCAACCCATCCCCTGGTCGAATCAACGTCAGCTCATCCGATAGCAGTCGCCACCCTCCCCCATAGACCAAACCGGCGCAAAGCGTGCTTTTCCCCGCCCCGCTGTGCCCCGGCAGAATCAATGCTCTTCCGTTTTTCTCCAGTACCGCCGCATGCAAAATCAAGTATTGGTTTGCGTGCTGGCTGACACACCAATTCATGCCCCACTCGAACAATGCATAGGCTTGTTCAACAGGCAGCGGCAAGAAAGGGATTTTCAAATCCGAGCGAAACTGTACCTGCGGGTAAAACCAGCGCCGGAGCCAGGGTGAGGCCAAATTTACGTGAAAGTCCGCATAGTCCTGCTCTACCAACGAATAGTCCGCATAGGCAGTGGCAATACCATGAACAACGTGGGGAAGCGTGGATTGGATATGACAGACAAAGGGGCCTGTCTTGATATAAATGCCGCCATCCGCAAGCTTACGCTCCAGTTCTACCGGCGTGAGGTTACGCACATTCATGCCGTAAACCAGCCCCGATGACAACCTGTGTCAGACATTGATACTTGCCCCATAGCAAGCCGTACGCTGGTCCCCTCACTGCGTATCGCACTCAATCAATCCAAGGCCGTATAGGTCCGACAAGCATCCATCCACCTGATCGTGCAACGATTGGTCAATGGCAACGCCCAACCCTGCCGCCACCAGGGAGGTCAGCTGAACGCCATCTTGTGCTGCCGGAGAAAGTAAGGAGAGAAGAAAGCCTGAAAAGGCATCCAATACAAAGGTATCACCCGCCCCCGGATGAAACACCAAGCAATCTTCATCAAACGATCTGATTTCCAAAGGGAAACTCGAATGGGTAAACCACAATGCTTGGTGCATCGCTACATTCAAAGGCATTAGCGCTTAAAGGCTAGTGATAGGTATTTTCGAAGAATTTCTTCGCATCGGCCTCATACATTTTTTGCCCGGTGGAAGTCAGGTAATAGCCCACAGTGGAAATATCATTCCATATTTTGATGACATCAGCGGCCTTAAGCGAGTAATCCGCAAACCCACTCATTCCGTTCAAAAGGCAAGCGATCGCGTGGAATGCAAAGCTTCCCGGATTGTCGTTCAAAACCGTCTGCATCGACTTTGTACCGTAGTTGTACTTAGCCTTACTGCTAAAAACACTATGGAATTGCGTGGTGGGTGTATAGGGTGTCGGCCAGGTAGTATGATTTTTCCAATAGCCCGGACTCAATCCGCCGCAGCTTGGACTTACTCCCGGTTGTAGCGATACATTGCCCGACATGAAACCTGACGCTGAACACTGCCGTGCCGCACCCATCACCGGCCGGCTCGCCAAAGACATCAACACAGGGGTAACTGCTGCACCCTTGATAAGCCGACGGCGGGCAGCGGCGCGAATCCTATCCTCTTCCTCTTGCGCAGGGGACACATCGCTGAGTCCATCAAGCTGAGGTTTATCGTGCTGCGTATTTTTCATAAACACCTCGAACCTCTATTGTTGGCGGATACGTACGCCCCGGTAAATCTCGCTTATGCACGCCAAACAGATCTTTGCCCATTAACAAAGCGCAGTCTGCGACGCTATTCAAGCAAGATACAGACCAAACACAGCAACCACTTTGTTTTTCATACACTTAATCAAAGAATCACTCAGCAAGCGAATATCGAATCTCGGCAATTGTAAAGAATACCGACACCTGCACTTCATCCGATCAAGACAAATCCTTCAATAGCCCATTCAGATAGCGTATCGGAATCGCGAAACTGATACCGGAAGGCTGGCTTAGCACTGCCTCTTTGCTCGCCTTAACGAAAACCATATTCAGGATGCCGATTACATTACCACTTTCCGGGTCAAAAAGTGGGCCGCCACTGTTGCCTGGATAAGCGGTAGCATCTAATTGATACACTTCAAACGCCCCCGACTTCAAGCGGCGGATTGCTGCCTCATTTAATTGTCGCGCATTTCCACCAGGCAAGGCGACCGGGGTGATAGCCGAGATTATGCCCCGATGCGTTACGGGTGATAGGCCCAATACAGCGCCTATCGGAAAACCCATAAACCCCACCGATTGCCCCTCTCGTATGGCAGCGCTGTCTTGCGCCAAGGTCAATGCAGGTAAGGAAGGGCCTTCCAACTCCAACAAGGCGATGTCATAGGCTGCATCACGCTGGCGTAACTTAACTTGTCGCAAGCTGCCTGCACCTGTACCACTGGCGAGTTGGACGACGATGCGCTCGCCATTAATGGCATCAAGCACTTCAGGCACTACATGGGCATTCGTGGCGATCAAGGAACCATTCCCCACCACAAAACCTGTGCCATGCATCATGAACGGCGGGCTCCGCGTGGCTTGGTAGCTGCCGACAACCACAATTGAAGGCTTGATGCGGACAATCACATCCGGCAGCAACTCCGCCGCCCGGCCCAGGCAAGGCCATATGAGTAAAACCAGTAGTGCAAAGCACAGCCTATGCAGCAAGGTTTTACTCTGTGTTCCGCTCGTCATCTCTTGCTTTCGTCATAGCAATCCATAGGCCAATAGACGCTGCTGACATAGCCATGTCGTCCACCTGGACCGTGATTGTGAACAGATTTCAGGACGACCAGGGCATAAACAAGCACACCAATAGGTTCTGGTGTGGTTTACGCCACTGTAGCTTCGAAAGAGAGATGAGGTCTTGGCGTCAGCCTTGACTGAAACGCCCCACGTACCAAGGCATGGCGACCCGGATGCCCGACTGCAGATCATGACTCGGCTGATAGCCCAGCAAAGTACCTGCTTTACTAATATCGGCCTGCGAATGCCGTACATCGCCAGCACGGAAATCGCCGTAAGCCGGTGTTGCCGTTGCAATTGCAGGATGCGTCTGCTGAAGCTCCGCCTTCAATATTGCAAACAGATCCGTCAACGTCGTCCGGTCGTTAACCGCCACGTTGTAGACTTGGTTGATTGCAGCCACATTCGGCGTCAACGCAGCCAGTAAGTTGGCTTGCACGGCATTGCCCACATAGCAAAAGTCACGGCTGGTCTCGCCATCACCATTGATAGTCACCGTGTCCCCCAGCAGCAGCGCACGCGTCCAGCGGGGAATAACCGCGGCATACGCACCTTCGGGGTCTTGCCGTGCGCCAAACACATTGAAATAGCGCAAACCGACTGAGGCAAAACCATAACAACGACCGAACACCTCGGCGTATAGCTCATTCACCAGTTTGGTCACAGCATAAGGCGACAACGGCCGCCCTATTGTGTCTTCCACCTTGGGTAAACCGGGATGGTCGCCATAGGTCGAGCTGGAAGCCGCATAAACGAAGCGCTTTACCTTGGCATCCCTCGCAGCTACCAACATGTTCAAGAACCCATCGATATTGGCGGCATTCGTCGCGATAGGGTTCGCCAATGAACGCGGCACCGAGCCCAAGGCGGCTTGATGCAAAACATAATCCACCCCCTGACAGGCTGTCTGGCAGGCGGCTGCATCACAAATATCAGCCTCCAGCAGACGAAAACGCGCCCATTGGGCCGGTGATACCAACGCTTGTACCTCTACGAGGTTGCGGTGGTGCCCGGTAGCAAAATTGTCCAGCCCCACGACTTCCTGATTGAAGCGGAGTAATGTTTCGACCAGATGAGAGCCGATAAACCCCGCGCAGCCGGTTACCAGCCAACGGCTGGGTTGGGCAGACAATTGCTGCCCCAATTGGTCGAGCACCTTAGAAGAAAGCACACTCATAGCCGCCATACCGTTACGCCCTGGGCGCCCAGCTGCTGCGCATCAAATTGGCTCTTTACATCCGCCAATACGCCTTTGGCTTGCAACTTGCCCACATAATCGGACAAAGGCCGCTGTTTGAACTCACGGTGCGCCACGGCGGCCACCAATGCAGCAGCTGGCGGCAACTGTTCCCATGCCGTCAACTCGACGCCATACTCATGAATCGCTTCATCCGCATCCGCCACAGGGTCGTGCACCAACACATTTGCACCGTATGACTGCAATTCACGAATGACATCGATCACCTTGGAGTTGCGCAAGTCAGGGCAGTCTTCCTTGAAAGTCAGCCCCAACACCACAATGGGGGCATCCTTCACCTGCCATCCATTACGGATGAGGTGCTTGATGGTCTGTTCGGCAATGAATTTACCCATGCCATCGTTGATCCGCCGCCCTGCGTTAATCACTTCAGGGTGGTAACCGAGCATCTCGGCCTTGTGTGTCAAATAGTAAGGGTCAACACCGATGCAATGCCCTCCTACCAGACCAGGACGGAATGGCAGGAAGTTCCACTTGCTACCCGCCGCTTTCAGTACTTCCAACGTGTCGATGCCCACCTTGTCGAAAATAATGGCCAGTTCGTTCATCAAGGCAATATTGAGGTCGCGTTGCGTGTTTTCGATCACCTTGGCGGCTTCCGCCACCTTGATGCTGGACGCACGATATACCCCAGCCGTCACGACCACAGCGTAGGTATCCGCCACCAAGTCCAGGGTTTTGGGTGTGTCACCCGAAACCACTTTGATAATCTTGGTCAAGGTCCGTTCTTTGTCTCCCGGATTGATCCGCTCTGGCGAATAACCCACGAAAAAGTCAGTCTTCCAGGTAAACCCTGAGTGCTTTTCGATGATGGGGATACAGACTTCTTCAGTGGCGCCGGGGTAGACCGTCGACTCGAACACGACAGTTGCACCACGTTTCAGATGCTTGCCTACGGCTTCAGACGCACCAACCAATGGGCCGAAATCCGGTTGATGTGCATTATCAACCGGTGTAGGCACCGCCACGATGATGAAGTCAGCTTGCGCCAATGCAGCAGGGTCGCTACCCACCTTCAAATGCACCGCCGCACGCAGATCATCACTGCTAACCTCACCGGTTGGATCGTTATACTGCTGGTACTGCTCAATCTTCCGGCTTGCAAGATCAAAGCCAATCGTAGGCATTTTCTTGCCAAATTCCACCGCCAATGGCAACCCAACGTACCCCAGACCGACGACAGCAACTGTAGTCATGACATGCTCCCTGCATGAAAATGGATTACTTAGCACCCGTTTCCTGTCTTGAACACTTGCTCTTGTCAGACGGTCCATTCCCACCGACAAAAACGGGTTCCCGATACACCAGCCCGGTTTACAAGGTCTTGAGCAACTGGCCGACTTCCGCCTGGGCAGGCAGCTTGTCGCCCAATTTGGTCAGGCCTTCCAACTCCTTGCGCGCTTGATCCTTCTGCCCGGCCTTGATCAAAGCCTTGGCAAGATTCAACCGCACCTGAGGGGCTTCCGGCGCCAAAGCCACTGCTTTCCTCAGCAGTTCCAGCCCACGCGCGGATTCGCCCTTGTCCACCAGCAACACCCCCAGGGTATCCATCATGGCCGGTTGGTCCGGTGCCAGCTTAAAGGCCTGCTCGGCATAACCCAGCGCTTGCGGGTCGTCAAACTGCGCGGCGGTCCAAGCAAGGTTGTTAAGTAGGACAGGGTCGCCCGGGTTCATGGTCAGCAGCTTGCGATAATGCATTGCCGCAGTGCGAAAATCCTTGCGCCGCCCCGCCGCTTCGGCAAGATAAAGCGGGAACGCGCTATCTTTAGGGTGCTCGCCAAGCCAAGCGGCGGAAAATGCATCTGCTCCTGCCTGATTGGTCTTGAGCAACAAATCGTGCAACCGAATGGCCAGCAAAGGCGCTTCGGTTTGCTTGATGCCCAAGCGGTAAATCTGCTCCGCCTCCGACCAAGCTTTGGCTACGGTATGTACATTGCCTTCCAAGACATAGCCCACGGCTTCTTTGGGACGTTGCTTTTGTAGTTCACGTGCGCCAGCCAATGCCTCCTTGGTTCGTCCTGCCTCAAGGTCGAGCATCACAATCCCGTGTTGTGCTTCCAGCAGATCCGGCTTCACACCCAGTGCACGCCTAAGGCTGGCTTGGGCGGCATCCTTGTTGTTCGCCTCCAGTTGAACCTGGGCAATCCGCAAATAGGGCTGAGGCGAACTTGGCAGCAGTTGCGCCAGTTTATTGAATGTCGCTAACGCTTGGTTCAAATCACCTGCCGCACTTTGTGCACGGCCAGCAATATCAAGAATTTCTGGCTTGTCCGACAACTTTGCCAAGGCATCCTGCGCAGCCACGACTGCACTCTTTGTATCGCGATTGCTAAGGTAGCTTGAGATCAACACCACGCGAGGACGAACCTCGTCAGGCGCCGCGGTCACCGCTTTATTGATTGTGGCCATCACCTCGCTCCGCTTGCTACCTGTCTTGGCTTGCAGCTCGGCCAGCGCCAATATGGCTTGGAAGTTCTTCGGGTCGCGCGAAATCATCGCCTCGAAACGCTTCTTGCCTTCGGCCGGCTTTTTATCGCGCAAGTCCAGCCCCGCCAGATTGCTGTTCGCGGCAAAGTCATTTGGCTCTTTGGTCAACGCCACTTCAAAACTCTTGCGTGCACCAGCTATATCCTGCTTACCCATCAAGGCAGAACCGCGCAGATTATTTGCCAGTGCCGCTTTAGGCTGTTTCGCTTCCAATTTGGCAATCGCGGCCAAGGCCAAATCAAACTCCTGGCGACGCAAATGTGCCGTAATCAACGCCAAGTCAGCATTGATCGTGTTATCAACCTCAACGGCTTTTTCCAGCTCGGCTATCGCGAGTTTGCTGTCACCCTTGGCCATATGCGACATCGCCAATGCAGTACGCTTCCGGCTGCTTTTTGGGTCCAACGCTGATGCCTTGGTGAAATAGGCGGCCGCCTTGTCCACCTCGCCTGCCCGTACGTAGACCTCGCCAGCCAACGCCAACATGTTTGAGTCGGCATCAATCTTATTCAGCAGCGGCTCAAGGGTGGTCAGCGCTTTATCGTACTGCCCACTGTGCAGATAGCTCATCACCAACGCCCGGCGCGCTGAATAGGAATCAGGCATGCGCGACAAGACCTTCAGCAGATGCGATTCCGCACGGGTATAGGATTTGAGTTCATATTCAATCGCCCCCGCCAACTGTAGTCCGACGAGATTGTCCGGCACCATGCCGAGGAACTGATCAATTGCCTCCTTCGCCACTGGGAATTTGCGCTGCTGCAACGCCAACCTGGCCTCAAGCAGCTTGGTCTGCGGGTGCTTGGGCGCGATCTTGCGCAGCTGCTCCATCTGCTTGCTGACCTCATCGAGCTTATTGTCATCCAATAGTCGTGTCACCAGCGCAACATGGGCAGGCAGATAGTCTGACTTCGCCTCAAGCGCACGACGGTAAGCAGCCGTGGCAGCATCGCCCTGTTTCTGGGCTTGCAAGACATCGCCTTTGACCAGCCACGCTTCATACAACTTAGGCGATTTGGACAAGACCCCTTCCAACATGCTCAGTGCCCCTGGCAGGTCGCCGCTGGTGGCCGTCATCTGGGCTTGCCCGACGATGGCGAGCTGGTAGTCAGGCTTTGCGTCGAGCGCAGCTTTGAAGGCAGCCGCTGCGAGGTCCGATTTTTCCTGGGCAAGGTATGCTCGGCCTACCGTGGTATGAAGCTCAGCTTTACTCTCTGCATTGGCAAGCTGCACATTTGCCATCTCATCCGTCAGCTTTTTGGCCGAACCTTGGGCCAACAAGGCACGCGCTAGCATCGGCATGGTCTGTTCTGCCGAGTAATTCAGTTCCTTGGCTTTGCGCAATTCCACTTCCGCCGCCCTCGGGTCATCGCTTTCCAGCAAGGCTTTACCTAGCAGAAAGCGCGCCTCTGGGATATTCGGGTCGATCTGCAAAGCATTTTTCAGCTGGATAAGTGCGGCTTTGTTGTCGTTCTGGGCCAAATAGGTCTTGGCCGAGGTCAGCATGACTTCTGAGTTTTCCTTGCTGCACCCCAGCAAAAGCAAACTCAGTAACAAGGCTGAAGCAAGCGGTCTACAAACGGGATGCCGGATAGTCACAGTTGGGGGTCTCAAAGTCATGAATGGTTCAAATCTGAATCTGGGTTACTTCAAGCCAAATCGGTGCATCAAATCGTAGAGCGTGGGGCGGCTTACACCCAGCAATTCAGCGGCTTTTACCACATTGCCGTCTACACGCCCCAATGCCGCAATCACCACGCGCTTTTCTGCATCATCGCGAGACTGGCGTAAATCCAATGCCGCAGCTTCACCAACATCAGGTGTTTCAAGGCCGATATCCTCACGGGTAATCTGATTCCCATCCGCCATGATCACCGCGCGTTTAACGCAATTCTCCAGTTCACGCACATTGCCGGGCCATGTATGCGCTTCAATCGCCCTTACCGCGTCCTCCCGCAAAACCATGGCGCCGCGTTTTTGCTCGGCAGAGAAACGACGGACAAAGGCATGTGCCAACAATGCTGCATCTCCCTGCCGGGCGCGCAATGGCGGTACATTGACGACAATCTCCGCCAAGCGATAGTACAGGTCCTCCCGGAACCTCCCCTCTTTGATCAGGTTACGAAGGTCCTGATGTGTGGCGCAAACAATACGGATATCGATAGGGATCTCAGATCGGCCACCCAATCGTTCGATTACCCGCTCTTGCAAAAAGCGTAAAAGCTTCGCCTGAAGAGAGTGAGGCAGGTCGCCTATCTCATCCAGCATCAAGGTGCCATGGTTCGCCGATTCGATCTTGCCGGGTGTGGTTTTCGCCGCACCGGTAAAGGCGCCTTTTTCGTAGCCAAACAGCTCACTTTCCAACAGGTTGTCGGGAATCGCAGCGCAGTTGATGGCAACGAAGCGCTCGCCCCGTCGGCTGGAGGAGTCATGCACTGCGCGCGCAAGTAGTTCCTTGCCTGTACCGCTTTCACCCAGCAACAACACGGTTGCATCGCTCACTGCCACCTTTTCAATGGTGCGGCACACTTTCAATAACTCAGGGTCACGCGTGACCAACCCGGACAAGACATCCGGCTGCTGCATTTGCTGCAAGCGGCTGTTTTCCTGCTGCAGGTCATAAAGGTGAAAAGCCCGGTTGATGGTCAACCCCAGCATGTCGACTTCAAATGGCTTGGAAAAAAAGTCGTACGCTCCCAGGCCCACGGCACGCAATGCATTCGCGCGGTCGTTCTGCCCCGTCAATACAATCACCTTGGTGTCGGGTGCAGCCTCCAGTATCTGTTCCAGCAGCTTGAAGCCCTCCGATACCGAGCTTTCATCCGGCGGCAAACCCAAGTCCATGGTAACCACGGCGGGCTGGTGACGCCTTACCTGCACCAGCGCACTCTCTCTATCGCTTGCGGTGAGCGTTTCATAACCATCAAACGCCCAGCGTAATTGCTTTTGTAACGCGGGGTCGTCCTCAACAATCAATAACGGCCGCAATTTATCTGCGCTCATTTTGCCTCCGATGGTGTCAGGCTGTTATCTGTGTACTGGGTAGACTCGAACAGGGGTAATAGCAGACTGATCTGTGTCCCCTTATCTACTACACTGTCAACCAGTACCTTGCCGTCCAACTCTTGCACATACTGAAAACTTTCATAGGCACCTATGCCCATACCTGCCGGCTTTGTAGTCTGAAACGGCTTGAAGAAACGCTCCCGTAGAAATTCGGCGCTCATGCCATGGCCGGTATCCCCAATCTCAACCCGGGCATGCGGCCCCTGCCGCAAGAGGCGCACCCAGACCCTGCCTGTTTCTGGCGTGGCATCCAAAGCGTTCTGGACGATATGCCCGATAACCCGCTCTATCCTGTCTTCATGCACCCGCGCCACAACCCTTTCCAACAATTCGATATCCACCTTGCGCAGTTGCGCCGCCTTGGCGGCCTGGATACGGCGGATTACCTCGCCAAGCTCAACACCGCGTGGGCTGTTGATCGGCGTCGCCCCCTCCAGCAACTGCATCATCAATTGCCGCATACGCTCAACGGCGTTCTCCACCGTCATCAACATATCCTGCTGAAACTCGGGGTTGTCCTTGTGTCGTTCTGCGTTCTTCAGCATCAGCGCCAATTGCGTCACGATGTTTTTCAAGTCATGCACTACAAAGGCCGACATACGATTGAATGCATCGAATTTCCTGGCCTCCAGGAGTGCTTCAGTCGCCTGCATCTGTCCCAGGAATGCCCCCGCCTGCCGCCCAGCTGTTTTCAGTAAGTCGTTTACTTCCCAATTCACATCCATGGTGGTGCGTGCGGTAGCCAAAACCACGAAGCCGATCAATTCCGTCTGTGTGCCGACAGGAATCACCAGCCAGGCATTGGGGACTTCAATAAGCCAGGCTGGTAACAATAGCTTGTCGTAACGACCAGGGAGGGAGCGATATTCCTCAAGGTTGATAACCCAGCCGCTTTCACTGAGGAATTTGCACAGCGAACTGTCCAGTTCCTCTGTAGCAGTAGAGGCCGTCAAATTCCAAGTGGCGGCCTGCGTGAAATAGCCGGCCCCCTCATCTTTCAACCACAGGGCCCCGGCCGGGCTCTCCACCATGTCAGCCAAACCGCGGACTACCTGCTGGCCTAACTCCGACGACACCCCCAAAGATGAAAGCGTCTGCGTAAAGCGCAGCCACTGTTCCCGATAGTCGTAGCGATAACTGAAGAAGTGCTTGCCGATCTGTACACGCAGCTTGGCGCGGATTGATTCGGACAGGGTAAGGATGCCGAGTATCAACATCGCCACAAAGAGTACCGCCAGCTGTAGCGCACGCCCCCACTCACCACCGAAGTAACGAACGTAATAGCCCGCCCCGGCCACCAACAGCAGATAGACGCCAACGCCTATCAGCGTTGCTGATTGCAGCGCAGCCCGCTTCGACAAGACGATCCGGGCTTTCCAGTCTCGACTGCGAATGGTGGACATGGCGATCAAGGGCGCGGCCAAGGCATGCACAAAGCCACGGATACTGTATGCATCAGCATCCAGATGCGAAAACAGCAAGGCATCGGAATAGAGATACAGATCAAAGAAAGATACCCCGCTTACGCCCAGACAAAGCGGCTTTATGCTCCATCGCGCGTCCGCAGCAACATTTCGGAATAGTTGCTCGACAAGGACAAGCGTCAATACGCTCAAGGCAAGGGAGTCAACCAACGCCAAGTGGGCGGATAAGGCGCTATAGGCTTCCCCCCCAAAGACGGCAAGCAGCTGTACGGCAAGGCCCATCAAAACAAGCGTGACGGTTACCCCTGCCAAATAGTGCAAACGACGCGGCAAACGGTCGTCGTTAGCCGGTTCGGTCTTGAGCAAGACCAACAAGAAACCGCACCACGCCCCAATCCGCAGTAGATCAAGTAAATGAGTGCTCAGCAGGAAGAGCAGCGTACCCCAAAGCCCGAACAGCACCCCGCCCCATGCCCACAATGCAGACAAGCCTGCCGCGCAGAGCACAAACCCACTCCGCAAACCATTGCGCGCGCTATTGAACAGGTACAGCCAGAATACCGTATAGACAAACCCCGCCAGCCCGTAGCTCCAGGCTGCAACCGTTGCAGTATGTGCATTCATCAGGCGCTCAGAAACCTCTGCCTACACGATTTGAATCGGTTCACGAAGTGTAAGTGCCTATTCCATCCCCGTTGCGAGGGGGCTTTCCCAAGCCCATTTGCGGTAAGGCTTTGAACAGGCGCCAACAAGCAGCACTTAACAAGGTGATGTACAACTTCAAAACCAGCCTGTACTTGCGTACAGGCTGGTTTTGGGTCTTCCATGCGCCTTGTTGAGCACCACCTATTAAGACTAGTCACAGAGTCTGACAACAGTCACCTCAACCCACTTGGTCAATTCGCACCCTTCCCCGTCAACACTACGCCCACGGTCTCGAACAAGACCACCATATCCAGGAACAAGGTGTGATTCTTTACGTAGTAAAGGTCGTACTGAAGCTTTTGCAATGAGTCATCAATCGAAGCGCCGTAGTGATAATTGACCTGCGCCCAACCCGTCACACCGGGTTTGACACTATGCCGCACAGCATAGAAGGGAATTTCCCGAGTCAGCTGGTCCACAAAATAAGGGCGTTCCGGACGGGGACCTACCAGGCTCATTTCTCCCACCAATACACTATAGAGCTGTGGCAACTCATCAATACGCAACTTACGGATTACACGCCCCACGCGGGTTACACGTGCATCATTTTGCGTTGCCCACCGTGGCGTACCATCACGCTCGGCGTCGTGACGCATGCTGCGAAACTTGATCACATTGAATAAGCGGCCATTCAAGCCGACACGCTCTTGCTTGTAGAGAATCTTTCCGCCATCTTCAAATGCAATAAGAATCGCGGTCAGCAACATCACAGGGAGCGCCAAAATCAGCAAAATCGACGAAGCGACGAGATCGAAAACCCGTTTGACGACAGTACGTACCCGGCCTTGCCGAAAACCGTCGCCGAAAATCAACCACCCCGCCCGCAGCGAGTCGAGCCGGATCTGACCCAATGCCCTTTCGAAATAACTCGCCAAATCCAGCACCCGAACACCGGAAAGCTTGCAGTCGAGTAATTCCCGCAGCGGTAAGACACCGCCCCGGCGCTCTTTAACCGCGACGATAATTTCGTTTACTTTCAATGCGCTTGCCGTGTCGAACAAAAGCCTTTCGCGAGAAAGCAGCGATGCCCCCGGCACCACTGTCTCGGTATCTGTCGGGCTCGGATAAAAACCCATAATTTGAATATCGGGGTCGGACTTTTTCAGTACCGCACCAACGGTATCTGCCTCGGCGCCTGCGCCAAAGATCAATACACGGTGGGTTAATACAGCGGCACCAGTGTTATGCGCTGCATATAAGCGATAAGCGAGCGTACCGAATAAGGCAGTAAGCCCCGATAACAGCATCAACTCCCGATTAACATCCCGCGAAGCCAACCCTTTAAACACCAAATAAGCCAAGGGCACTGCAAGGCAAAGCGACAATATCGCCCGGGCTTGTGATTGGGCAACTGTTCGACTATGGACGCGTCGGTAAAAACCCAACAAAGCATTCAGTGTAATCATCATCATGGCGAAGATCATGGCAAATAAAACAGCCGTATCAAGGCTGCCGCCATGCTCTTGTCCGATCCAAAGTACCGCCATTGCGACGCAGACAACAGGAACCAATAAATCAAACGCTATCTGGAGAACTGTTTTCCAATGGAACCAATGACTGAACACTTTAATCACGATCGCCCCCTTGCAAGAACCACGTCGTAAATACGCTTTTCATTTTTTCCAAATACACCGGCTCAGACAAATATTTTCAACGATATTACAAAACACCGTCTTCCCTCCAGCCGAAACAAAGGCTAACACAGCCATTCTTTTCAAACTGTGACGGAATACACAAATCTTTCGGTATCTTGTATTACCTACAAATGACAATTGAATTAATGCCATTATCATGAATCGTTGATGTGCCTTTTTTGATTAAAAAAAACAGCACAATAATGCCAACAGCATTAAATATCGAATCACATATGAATATTATTATTCTCAAATTTTTAACGTAAATATCCATGGTGCGGAATCTAACCCACATACCCAAAACCAACAAAATCATGAATTACCAATAAACTTATTAATGGCGAGGCACCCTATCGCAAATAGCACTATTTTTGGTAGCCTCTAGCAAATTTGTCTTAACTTGCAATTGGAATGAGATGGATATACGACAGGAAGTCCTGCAAATACTGGATGATGTTTTAAGTCTAAAAGGCCGTAGCGCCTCATTTAGCAATGACACCCCCTTGTTGGGCGCTTTGCCTGAACTCGATTCCATGGCGGTTGTAGCGTTATTGACAATGCTTGAAGAAAACCTTGGATTAGCCGTAGCTGATGATGAAATCGACGGCAGCATCTTTGCAACAGTAGGCAACCTCGTAGGTTTTGTTCAAAGCAAGCTGGCTCATTGACCTCATTACCCACCATGCCGCTCGAAGCATTTTATCTTCCTACTGATGCAGGTCCTCGATTCTGCACATTGGCCCGGCCAGCACCATCGCAGGCTTGCCGGGGGACGGTGTTGTTTGTTCATGCATTTGCAGAAGAAATGAATAAATCGCGCCGGATGGTTGCCCTGCAGGCAAGAGACCTCGCCGCAGCCGGATACCTGGTATTGCAAATGGATTTGCATGGTTGTGGTGATAGCAGCGGTGACTTTGGGGACGCGAGCTGGGCTTCCTGGGTGGAAGATGTACTGATGGCAGTTCGATGGTTAAAGGCGCACCAGACCAGCAATGTCTGGCTTTGGGGGTTGCGCACCGGCTGCTTGCTGATCTGCGAGGCGGCGCGCCACATCGACGAACCCGTCAAGCTGTTGTTCTGGCAACCTGTTTTATCCGGCAAGCAGTTCTTGCAACAGTTCTTCCGCTTACAAACGGCCGGTGAAATGCTTGGGAAGGAAGAAAAGGGCAGCGCGGCACGCCTAAGGGAACAAGTCGCTGCGGGTAATGCGGTGGAAATCGCGGGCTATCAGTTGTCCCCGGCGCTGGTAAATGGCTTGGAACAAGCTGAGTTGATGCCACCCATATATAAAGGCGAGCTTGTCTGGCTGCAGGTCGCCAGCAAGGCGGATTCGCCGCTTCCTCCTAACGCCCAATCAAGCATCGAACACTGGCGCAACGAAGGGCATGTGGTTCAAGCCGCATCAGTAGGTGGGCCCGCATTTTGGCAAACCACCGAGATCAGCGACTGCCCAGCCTTGCTGACAGCTTGTACCACCACACTCCAGCAAGCCGGGGGCATGCAATGAGCCCTATCGAATCTGCGCTGACCTTTGCCTGCCACGATGAACAATTGGTCGGCGTACTTGCCAGCCCTTCCACCGCCAGTACGGAAATAGGTGTGCTGATTCTGGTTGGCGGCCCGCAATACCGGGCAGGTAGCCATCGCCAATTCACCCTGCTGGCAAGGCAACTCGCCAATCGCGGTTACCCCACGCTTCGCTTTGATTACCGTGGCATGGGAGATAGCAGCGGCAGCATACGGTCCTTCGAAGAGGTAGACGACGATATCGCCGCAGCCCTTGCAGCATTCCAAGCCGGTAACCCTGTTGTCCGCCAATTTGTGCTGTGGGGGCTTTGCGATGCTGCTTCGGCCGCACTGCTGTATTGGCAGCGCACAAAAGACGCTCGTATCGCTGGCCTATGCCTGCTGAACCCTTGGGTACGGTCAACCGAAACGCTGGCGCGTGCCCAAGTAAAGCATTACTACCTGCAGCGATTGCTGCAACGGGCGTTCTGGCTGAAGCTCAGTCGTGGTGGGGTCGCCATCATGCCCAGTGTGCGCGAATTCCTGCAAAAGCTGACTCAGCTGTTTGCGTCAGGTCATGGGGTTGCTGGCCCAGTTAGCTTTCAGCAAAGAATGAGGATGGGATGGGACAGCTTTAAGGGTGAAATATTGTTGACGCTCAGCGGCCAGGACCTTACCGCCAAGGAATTTCTCGAACACGCCAACAGTGCCTTGGATTGGCAAGGTTTACTGACGCGCCCCAACATCACCCGCCGCGATATTCCCGCCGCAGACCATACCTTTTCATCCGCCTTATGGCGTGCCGAAGTAGAAAACATCACTGCCGACTGGCTGGATGAGAAATTCCCTTCAGCCCGCCACAGCACAGCCAACCCTGCCGTAGCAATAGATGAAATAACCAATCCCTTGCCGGCCGTACAACCCACAGCCACCGATTTTGCGCCTTACTCAGGCAAAGTGATTAGCGATGCGAAATAAATCATCCGAGAGGCAATCATCATGGCGATGATGAATCCCTCCCCCTCTTCCAACAGAAACCCGGCGGATTCGATACTGATTTTCACGGCATGAGCTGACTTCCACCTAATCAACCGTGAATACGCTGCCCCTTAATTCAGTCATGCAGAGCACCAATGCCCGCCATGTCGGCTTCAATTGAAAATCAAAAGGTCCGCCCTCCTATTCCGCGCCTTCCGGTGCTCGGATGGAACACGCTGGAGGGTGCCCGGCATTCGACTATCCCGTGCATACTGGAACACGCTGCAATTAAGTTCACCACCAGTGGCCGGGCCTCGATTCTGCTCGCGTTGGAAATGCTGGGTATCAAGGCTGGGGACAAGGTACTGGTGCCTACCTACCATTGCCCCACGATGGTCGCCCCGATTGTGGCCTTAGGTGCAAAGCCCGTGTTCTACCCCATCAATGCGGTAGGTGGTATTGATTTTGATTGGTTGGCTCAGCAAGACTTATTAAATATACGGGTCATTCTGGCGGCGCATTTTTTTGGGCTGCCACAACCCATGGGGGATTTGCGCCATTGGTGCGACACTCATCAAATCATCCTGATCGAGGACTGCGCCCACGCATTATTTGGCAGTACCGAAGGGCGGCCGATTGGAAGTTGGGGTGACTTGGCGATCGCCAGCCTCTCAAAGTTCCTCCCCGTCACCGAAGGGGGGTGTCTCACCATCAATATCCCCAGCACCAATATGCCGGCCCAAACCCGTACCGGTGTATTGCGACAAATAAAGGCTGCTATCGATATCGTTCATCTGGGCACCATATTCAAACGCTTTTATGGCTTGAATACTGCCCTTGCCGGCACATTCAGCCTGGTCAACACCCCCCGGAAAAAGCTGCGCAATATCCGCAGCACCAACGAAACCACATCGGCTGGTGTAGATAACCTGGAGGGGTTTTCAATCGATGTGCCGCTCTCGCACCAAGCGCTTACCCTCCCCTGTAGATGGTTGGCTAAACACTCGCCGCGCGCCCGTATTGTCGAGCAACGGCGCAAGCACTTTGCGTTGTTTCTCAAGGCGTTTGCCGACCACCCGAACGTCCGGCCACTAGTGAAATCCTTGCCGGAAAACTGTGCGCCTTATGTCTTCCCACTGTGGGTGGCTGATCCCGACCCAGGCTACCTCGCCCTACGTGAAATGGGCATTCCCCTCTCCCGCTGGGACCGCCCCTGGCCCAATGTGCCTATCATCGCGGGCGACCAAGGCGGCCTATGGTCGCACCACATATTGCAACTGCCTTGTCACCAGGATTTAAGCCCCGAAGATATGGGCATCCTGGTGCGAGAGATTCGCCGTGCCTATCATTGATGCCCCGGCTGATGTCACACAGCGGCACACCACCCCCCCCCAAAGGCACATCCTGATGATTGCCTACCACTTCCCGCCCCTGCAAGGCAGCAGCGGCATTTTGCGTACCTTGCATTTTGCCCGCGCCTTGCCAAATTTTGGTTGGACCCCTTCTGTGCTCAGCGCTGACATCCGCGCTTACGAAGCCACCAGCAATGATCTGCTCGACAAGGTACCGGCAGGGTTGCAGGTCCAGCGCGCGTTCGCACTCGATGCCAGCCGCCACCTCGCATTTTTTCGTCGCTACCCGGGCTGGTTGGCACGGCCAGACCGTTGGACCTCCTGGCTTGTCGGGGCGATTCCGGCAGGCCTGCGCATGATCCGCGCACGCAAGCCGGATTTGCTCTGGAGCACCTACCCTATCCCCAGCGCGCATCTGATCGGCTATTGGCTGGCGCGCATCACCGGTATTCCCTGGGTAGCAGACTTTCGTGACCCCATGGCGCATGCAGGCTACCCAGAAAACGCCAAAACATGGCAGAGCTACCTGAAAACCGAGCAGCGGGTATTTGCGCGCGCCAGCTTGGCTGTATTCGCCACCGAGGGCGCAGCACGCCTTTATAAAGAGCGCTATCCCTTTGCCGCAGCGCGCATCAAGGTGGTGGAAAATGGTTACGACGAAACCGCATTTCCCAGTACCCAGCCAAACCATTCCTCCCCCACATTAAACCCGGGGAAAATCACGTTATTGCATAGCGGCATTGTCTACCCGGCATGGCGCAACCCGGCTGCTTTGCTTTCTGCGGTGGCTATGCTGATCAAACAGGGGCAGTTGAACCCCAACCAATTCCGCCTTCGCTTTCGGGCACCGGTCCACGATGCGTTTCTGGCCAAGTTGGTCGACGAGCACCAATTGGGAACGGTTGTTGAAGTGCTTCCCGCCCTGGACTACGCGGCGGCAATTGGCGAAATGCTGGCGGCCGACGGCTTGTTTTTACTGCAATCAGCAGAATGCAACGACCAAATCCCTGCCAAGTTTTACGAATATCTGCGCGCCGGCAAACCCATCATCGCCTTCACAGACCCCGCCGGGGACACCGCAAGCGTGATGCATCAGGCTGGCCTACCCCATATTGCCGACCTGGATGACGCAGATGCCATTGCCCGTACCTTTCTGCCATTCGTCCAGGCCATTCAATCGAATACCGCCCCCATCGCCGACGCCAACTGCATAAGGCTTGCCGCGCGTGATGAACGGACACGCCAACTGGCGGGTTTACTCGATGCATTACAACCGCAGCATCCATCGTAACGGTCAATGTGCAGCCATCTACCCAAGGGCGAGTCATGATTTGGCAAATTTATCCCGTAGAACAATTTCAAACACTGGCTGGTGAATGGGATGCGCTTTTACACGCCAGCGCGGATATCCCCTTTCTGGAAAGCGCTTTTTTGCTGCCTTTGCTCAAGGAATTTGGCAATCACCTGGAAGTTGTCGCGGTAGGTCGAGAAAACGGGCAAGCCCAGGCAGCCGCTATTCTTCAACCCGGCAAGCTGGGCTTGTGGGAAACCTTTCAACCTTCGCAGCTGCCGCTTGGCGCGTGGGTTGTCAAAGCAAGCCAGACGCTGGGCGACACAACCAGTTCACTGATCCCTGCCCTGCCCGGCCTCAGCCTCGGTATCGGCTTGTCCCAACTGGACCCTTTGCTGCAACAACGCCCAGAGGCAAGCCAACTTATTCGCACGCAAGACTATATCGACACGGCGTGGATTGATATTGAAAGTGACTTCGATACCTATTGGGAAGCGCGTGGCAAGAATCTGAAACAGAATGCGCGCAAACAACGCAACAAGCTGCAAACCGACGGCATTCATGTGCAAATGGACTGCATTCGCGACCCACAAGGCGTGGCCGATGCAATGCGTGACTATGGCACGCTGGAAAGTGCAGGCTGGAAAGCCGCCAATGGCACCGCCGTGCACCCCGATAATGCCCAGGGCCGGTTTTATCGCCAGATGTTGGAAAACTTTTGCGCGTTAGGCCGGGGGCGTATTTACCGTTACCGCTTTGACGATAAAGTCGTTTCCATGGATTTGTGCATCGACAATGGCAAAACCGTCGTCATTCTAAAAACCGCTTACGACGAGAGTTACAAGTCCATCTCGCCTTCCACCTTGATGCGGCAGGATCAATTCCAAGCCCTGTTCACGGAAGGCCAATTCAAGCGTATTGAGTTCTACGGAAAAGTCATGGAATGGCACACCCGCTGGGCAGAAGCCAAGCGGGTCATCTACCACGCCACGGCCTATCGCTGGTCTTTTCTGATGGCCCTGCACAACCGCATCAATCGTATGCGTCAGGAGAGAGAAGCGGCAAAGGTAAAAGAAGAAAAACCCGAGGTGGTCACCGAGTAATCGAATCACATCGTGTTTGGATAATTAGAAAATAAAATGGGGAAACATGCTTATTCAATCCAGCCAGGGCACCTTCACTTGAGCGAACCCACCACCAAATCGCTCTCGGTGCGCAAGGCATTGGTTTGGTCATTTGCCGAACGTTATGCCAGCCTGGTCATCACGCTGGTCAGCACCATGCTGCTGGCTCGTCTTTTAACGCCCGCCCAAGTCGGCGTGTTTTCGCTATGCGCCGCTTTCACCATATTGGCCAGCATTCTGCGTGACTTTGGCATTAGCGAATATTTGATTCAGGAAAAAGATTTAACCAAGGACAAACTCCAGGCTGCCTTCGGCATGGCTATCCTCACCGCCTGGTCCATCGCCGTGTTCATCCTGCTGTTTCGCCACGCCATGGCCGAGTTCTATGCCGAAGCCGGAGTTGCCCAGGTATTGGCAGTGATGAGCCTGAATTTCATTATCCTGCCCTTTGCCTCACCTGCTTTTGCCTTGCTTAACCGGGAAATGGCTTTCAAGAAGATATTCGTCATCCAGACGATATGCAGCCTTGTCCATGCCAGTACGGCTGTCACCCTGGCCTATTATGGACATGGTTATATGAGCCTGGCCTGGGCCCCCATCGCCAGCATTGTGGTACAGACCATCCTGGTGACGTGTTTAAGGCCCAAGGAATCCCTATTGATGCCTAATTTGGGTTCCGCCAAGGCGGTGTTGAATTATGGTCTGATGTTCGTCACCTCGCGAATGATTGAATCCACCACCCGCAATGCGCATGAATTCATCATCGCCAAGCAATTTGATTTCGGGTCGGTCGGGATATTCAGCCGAGCTTTCGGCTTGATTGAATTATTTTTTACCAATATCACCTCAGCCATCCTACGCGTCGCCAGCCCTAGCTTTGCGACAGATCACCGCGCCGGTATTCCGCTTGATGGCACGTTTTCACGCGGCACCGCCATTTTCACCAGCATCGGTTTTCCTTTCCTGGGCTTTATTTCGTTGATGTCGGGCGATGTCATCCAGGTGCTGTTTGGCCATCAGTGGGATGCTGCGGCCCCCATCGCCAGTGTGCTGGCCATCTCGCTGATACCGGCTTACCTGGTTGTACTCGCCCCCAACCTGCTGGCAGCAACGGGCAACGTGAAGCGGCGATTGCAGATTTCACTGTGGTATAGCCCGGTGCATCTGGTCGGCATCCTGGCGGCCTCGTTTGTCAGCCTCCAGGCAGTAGCCGCCATTTGGGGGCTCAGCAACATGGTCATGCTGCTCATGTATGGCCGCCACTTGGCGGTTGTACTCAATAAGCCGGCCCACCTGCTGTTTGCGCCCAGCCTGCGCAGTGCAATGGTGGCGGTTGTCTCGGTGCTCGGCCAATTTGCCACCCTGCATGTTTGCCAGCACTTTGATTTGCCCCCTCTCGTTAATTTGCTGCTGGTCGTTCCCGTTGGTGCCATCTGCTGGCTGGCTGCCATCAAGCTGCTGAAGCACCCGGTGTATGACGAAATTGTCCAGCTGATGGCGCGTTTTCGCGCCCGGGGCGCCCAGACCAGCTAGCGCTGACGCTGCGCCCCTTTAGAGCAAAGCCAAGAAAACCAAGCGATGACCCATACCATTCTTCTGCACGAATTGATCTTCGCCTCGGCCGCCACCGCGCCCGACGCCAAGGCGCTGACCTACCAAAACGCCAGCCTCACCTATGCCGAGCTGGCGGATAGCGTCCAGCGCTTCGCCCATGGTTTGCGCCAACTGGGCATGCAGCGGGGCGAGCGGGTAGCGATTTATCTGGAAAAGCGCTTTGAAACCGTGATCGCAAGTTTTGGCGCAACCGCCGCGGGCTGTGTGTTCGTACCGCTCAACCCCTTGCTGAAGTCCGATCAGGTCGGTTACATCCTGCGCGACTGCAATGTGCGTTTGTTGATCACCTCGCCGGAACGCCTGCCCTTATTAACCGGAGTATTACCTGACTGCCACGACCTGCGCCATTTGGTCGTACTGGGCAACGAGGCTTGCCCCGCACCCGGCACACTCAATACACAACAATGGGGCGACCTATTGGCGGCCCCACCTCATGCCGGGCATAGGCTGATCGATGTCGATATGGCTGCCATCCTCTACACCTCAGGCAGCACCGGCAAACCCAAGGGGGTGGTTCTATCGCACCGAAATATGGTGGCTGGCGCCAAGAGTGTGGCTAGCTATCTGGAAAACAAGCCGGACGACACCCTGCTGGCTGCGTTGCCTTTGTCGTTTGACGCCGGCTTCAGCCAGTTGACCACCGCCTTCCATACCGGCGCGCGTGTCGTGCTGCTCAACTACTTGCTGCCCAAGGATGTACTCAAGGCGCTGGAGCAGGAAAAAGTCACCGGCTTGACCGCCGTACCGCCGCTATATATCCAGTTGACGCAGCTTGAATGGCCTGCCGCCATTGGCCAGCACTTGCGTTACTTCGCCAACACCGGTGGCCGCATGCCACGCGAAACCCTGGATGCCCTGCGCAGCCGCCTGCCCCGCAGCAAGCCTTATCTGATGTATGGCCTTACCGAGGCTTTTCGCTCGACCTATCTCCCCCCCGAGGAGGTGGACCGGCGGCCAGACTCCATCGGCAAAGCAATTCCCAATGCTGAAATCCTGGTCTTGCGTGAGGACGGCACACCATGCGCCGCCCACGAACCCGGTGAGTTGGTACACCGTGGTGCATTGGTCGGCATGGGATATTGGAACGACCCGGACAAGACCGCCGAACGTTATAAGCCGCTTCCCGGCCGTGAAGCGGGCTTAGTACTGCAAGAACTCGCCGTGTTTTCAGGCGATACCGTACGCCAGGATGAAGACGGCTTTCTGTATTTCATTGGTCGGCGCGATGAAATGATCAAGACATCGGGCTATCGAGTCAGCCCCACGGAGGTCGAGGAAATCCTATACGCCACCAAGCTCGTGGGGGAATGCGTGGCATTTGGTGTCGACCACCCCAGCCTCGGACAGGCGATTCAAGTGATCGCCACCCCCAACGCAGACCATAGCCTCGACACCACCACATTGCTGGCCGAATGCCGCAGCCGCATGCCAGCCTACATGGTGCCGGCCGGCGTAGTGGTGCGTGAAGGCCCACTGCCACGCAACCCTAACGGCAAGATCGACCGCAAGACACTCTCGACCGAATGGCTCGAACAGCAAAGCACCACATCATGAACCATCAGGACCCCAGCCATGCAAGCTGCTGAACGCCAGCCCCCCCTCCATGCCACCATGGATCAGTTCCGCATCGCCAATGGCGAGCTGCTGATTGGCGGTATGCCGCTGAGCCGCTTGGCCGCCAGGGTCGGGCGTACCCCTTTCTATGCTTATGACCGCAGCCTGCTCAGCCAGCGGGTAGCGCAGTTACGGGCAGCCTTACCCAATTCCATCAAGCTGCACTACGCCATGAAGGCCAACCCCATGCCGGCAGTGGTGTGCCATATGGCCGGCTTGGTGGATGGCATCGACGTGGCCTCGGGTGGCGAGTTGCGTGTGGCGCTGGATAGCGGGGCGAATCCAGCTGATATCAGCTTTGCCGGGCCAGGTAAAAGTCGCGCCGAACTGGCGCAAGCCGTCGCAGCCAGCATTTTGATCAATATCGAATCCTTTCGTGAAGTGGCTATCCTGGCGGAGATCAGCCAAACCAGCGGCTATACGGCACGTGTGGCAGTGCGGGTGAATCCGGACTTCGAACTGAAGCACTCAGGCATGAAGATGGGCGGCGGCCCCAAGCAATTTGGCGTCGATGCCGAACAGGTGCCGGAATTACTCGCCCAAATCGGCAAGGCTGGCTTGGCGTTTGAAGGCTTTCATCTTTTCTCCGGCTCACAAAGCCTCAAGCCCGAAGCCATTGTCGACGCGCAAAGCCAAAGCTATACCCTGGCCCTGCGCTTGGCTGAATATGCCCCATCGCCCGTGCGCTTTCTCAATCTGGGCGGCGGCTTCGGCATTCCTTATTTTCCAGGCGAGCAGCGGCTGGATCTGCCCAGCATTGGTGCCAACCTGGCGGACTTGTCAAAGCGTGCCAGGCAGGACTTCCCCGCAGCGGAACTCGTCATCGAACTGGGACGCTATCTGGTGGGCGAAGCCGGCGTGTATGTCGCAGAAGTGATTGATCGCAAGGTATCGCGCGGGCAGGTCTACCTTGTCACCAACGGGGGCTTGCACCACCATCTGGCAGCTTCGGGTAACTTCGGGCAGGTGATCCGCAAAAACTACCCCGCCACCATCGGCAACCGAATGGACGGTGCAGTGGAACCCGGGATATCGGTAGTGGGCCCGCTCTGCACACCGCTTGATTTACTGGCCGACAAAATGGCGCTCGCCAAAGCCGACGTAGGCGACCTGGTCGTGATCTTCCAATCAGGCGCTTATGGTTTATCCGCCAGCCCACAAGCTTTCCTGGGCCATGAAGCACCGGCTGAAGTGCTGGTGTAAAGCCGCCCTATGTCGCAGCCCACCACACGCCGTATGACTGAAATCGACTCCCTGCGCGGCATTGCAGCCGTGCTGGTGGTGCTATTTCACTATACGACGCGCTATCAGGAGCTCTACGGTCACACTACAGTGCCGTTGTTCTCGCTGCCCTGGGGGCACTACGGCGTCAATCTGTTCTTCATGATCAGTGGCTTTGTCATCTTCATGACACTGGACAAGACCCGGCAATCACTGGACTTCGTCGTTTCGCGCTTTAGTCGCCTCTACCCAGCCTATTGGGTGGCGGTACCGCTGACTTTTATCATCACCAGCTGGTTGGGCCTGCCGGGCAAGACGGTAGGGCTGGAAAGCGCTGCCTGGAACCTCAGCATGTTCCATAACCTCTTCAAGGTGCCGCATGTCGATGGCGTGTATTGGACCCTGGAAGTCGAGCTGCTCTTCTATGCCTGGGCGTTGCTGGCCTTCCGCCTAGGTTGGCTGGGCCGCATCCATATGCTGCTGGGGGTATTGTTTGCCCTGCGTCTGGGTTATTTCGGTTTTGAGAAGCTATTCCAGATCGACCTCCCTTGGCTTGCCTTCCGCTTGCTGATTCTCAAGTTCATCCCCTGGTTTGGGGCCGGTATCATGATTTACCGCCTTACAAGCCGGCGCGGCCCACCGAAGCCCGATATTGCCATGCTATTGACGGCTATCGTTTTGCTGGGGGTTGTCGAATCGCCCATGCTTGCCCTGCTGGCCTGTGCATTAAGTGGGGTGTTATTCGCAGTCGCCACGGGCCGTTTGCCATTATTGACCCACCCGTGGCTGGTCTGGTTGGGTGCCATCTCTTATACGCTTTATCTGTTGCACGAGAATATTGGCTGGGCGGTGATGTTGCATTTGCAGCAGGCTGGCCTGAACGCCAACCTCACCATCCTGATCGCCTTGATCATTGCTTTGACATTGGCCCACTTGCTGAGCCGACTCGTGGAAAAACCTGCCATGCATTTCCTGCGCGAACGCTATAAGCGCTATCAACAGACACGTGCGCCGGTTGCCGTGTCGCGGGAGGCCTGATGCCAACGCGCGCCTACCCCATCATTGGCATTTGCCTCCTGCTGGCCGGGCTGTTGTGGCTGTTGCCGCGGCAACCGGTTGAAGCGGCAGATTCACTGGCGCAAAAACTGACGCAAATCCAACCCGCGCCGGCAAAGTCCGAACTCGTCTGCGCCGACCTGGCCAAGCAGCAACCTGTCGTGCTGCTGGTGCTTGGGCAATCGAACGCTGCCAATCATGCCGAGCTGGGCGATGCCAGCTATATCCCGCTCAACATCGTCAAAGACGGTCGCTGCTACAGCTCGACGGCACCGCTACCCGGCGGTACAGGGCGTGGCGCCAGCCTCTGGCCCCATGTCAGCCAGTACCTTGGCCATCAGCTGGGTGGACGCCCACTGGTGTATGCCCTCATCGCCATTGAAAGCACACCTATCGCCGACTGGGTGGGCAATGGCCCGCTGCAACAACATTGGCAACAACAGTTGGGCCAGCTCGCCGCCACCGGACTCACGCCATCCCTGGTGCTATGGCAACAAGGTGAGGCCGACGCCAAGGCAAAAACCAGCCAGGCAGATTACCGGCAAGCACTATTGAAACTACAGGCTGCACTACAGGCCGCCAAGGTCAGCGCACCGATTGTGGCGGCGCAATCCACCTACTGCCCCGGCGCCGATGGCAGCCAAGTACGGGCCGCCCTTGCCGATCTTACCCAGCACCAGGCCGGCTTCCTGCCAGGGCCAGATACAGATGACCTTCAAGGTGAGATGCGTTCGGGCGGCTGTCATTTCTCCGCCATAGGCCTGCGAATTGCTGCGCAGCGTTGGGCCAACACTCTCGAGCATGTCTCGAAGACCCTCAAACCCTGGACATAGACACGAACACCGCATCAACCCGAAGGCTGGCGCTTAGCGATCCCCTACCAGCCTGCATTGATAAAGCCTTTGAACCAAAAATACGGCGGATGATTTGACCATGATACTCAGCGCATCGAACCCTACCAGCAGCCAGGCCAGCAGCAGCGTGTTATGCAAAGGCAACCCTCGTTTTTCCGATGCGAATTTTGACAAGCTGGCCAAGACCGAAGGCGTGGCAGCCGCCTGGCTGGCGGCTTTCCAGCGGGATGGTGTACAGTGCGCAGCGGGGGTAAGCGGTGAGTTTGCCGTGGCGATCCGTGATGCCCAATATCGGGTTTTTCTCGCAGTAGACCGCTTCGCCACCCGTACCTTGTGCTACCGGCAGGAAGGTAACCGCCTGCTCTTCGCCCATCGTGCCGACGAGCTGGTCAACGCTGATAGCACACGTGAAGCGCAAATCGACCCACAGGCGATTTTCGATTATCTGTTCTTCCACGTTATTCCGTCGCCACGCACTATTTTCAAAGGCGTGATGCGTCTGCCGCCCGCTCACTATGCGTTATTTGAAGGGGGCGAATTGAAAGTCGCCCCCTATTGGCTGGCCACCTTTGACGAAGACCATCACACTTCTTTCGATTCACTGCGTAATGACTTCCGGCAGATTTTGAAAGATTCGGTCACCACGCAGGTGGGGCAAATTGAGCCGGACAAAGTCGGTTGCTTCCTCAGTGGCGGTACGGACAGCTCCACCGTAGCTGGCATGCTGAGCGCAGTGGGTAACCAGCCCGCCAACAGCTACTCCATCGGCTTTGATGCTGCCGGCTACGATGAAATGGCCTTCGCCCGTATTGCCGCCAAGCATTTCAAGACCAAACACCACGAGTACTACGTCACGCCGGACGATTTGGTTCGCAGTATTGCCGAAGTCGCGGCCCACTATGACCAACCGTTTGGTAATTCCTCCGCCTTGCCCGCGTATTACTGCGCCAAGATGGCGAAGGCCGATGGGCGCGAAAAGATGCTGGCGGGCGATGGTGGCGACGAGCTGTTCGGCGGCAACAGCCGTTACGCCAAGCAGCGAGTTTTTGGCTGGTATCAGCACTTGCCGCCTCAGCTGCGTACTGGCGTGATGGAACCCTTCCTGGAACTGGAGTCATTGGGGAGGGTCCCCTTTCTGCGCAAGGCAGCCAGCTATGTGGAGCAAGCCAAGGTACCCATGCCCGATCGTTTGCAGATGTACAACCTGCTCCTGCGCCTGGGCATCGATAAAGTGCTGACCCCGGGCTTTATCGCCCAGGTCGATATCACGGGGCCAGCCCAGCAACAACGTGAAATTTGGGCGCAAACCAGAAGTGATATCCCTATCGACCAGGTGCTGGCCTTCGACTGGCGTTACACATTGGCGGAAAACGACCTACCCAAGGTATGCGGCACTACCCAGCTGGCAGGCATCGCCGTGGGCTTTCCCATGCTGGACGAGCGTTTGCTGGCGTTTTCGCTCAAGCTGCCAGCGGAATACAAGCTCAAAGGGCTCAAACTACGTTGGTTCTTCAAGGAAGCACTGCGTGGGTTCCTGCCCGATGAAATCATCACCAAGAAGAAACAGGGGTTCGGCTTACCCTTTGGGGTATGGGCCACCCAGCATGCCGGTTTGCGCACCCTGGCTACCGAATCGCTACAAAGCTTGGCGAGTCGCGGCGTCGTCCGCCCTGACTTCATCGCCAGCCTGCTCGATGAAAAACTGGCCGAGCACCCCGGCTATTACGGCGAAATGGTGTGGATTCTGATGATGTTGGAACAATGGCTACGCGCCAAAGCACCGCAATACAAGCTGAACTAAGTGCAAGCGATATAACAAAAACCGGGCATCAACCCGGTTTTTATTACTGCCAGTCTCGCTATGACCATGCCAGGGTCAGAGGTCGTCCAGCTTGATTTTGTGCTGGCGCTTTCGCACTTTGGCCGCCAGATAGTTACGGTTGCTCTTGGTGCCAAACACCCCTGTAGAGAGCGTTTCCACGACCTCGATGCCATAGCTTTGCAGCTGTGCCGACTTATCCGGGTTGTTGCTCAATAGGCGCACTTTACCGACGCCCATCGCTTTGAGCATCTGAGCCGCCGGTTCGAAACTACGGCCGTCTTCCGGTAGATTCAGGCAACGGTTTGCTTCAAAGGTATCCATGCCTTGCTGCTGAAGGCGATAAGCCGCCAACTTGGCATACAAGCCAATACCTCGGCCTTCCTGGCGCAGATACAACAAGATGCCACCTTCGCGGCTGAACATCTTGAGCGCTTCGTGTAACTGCGGGCCGCAGTCGCACAACTCTGAGCCAAATACCTCACCGGTCAAACATTCCGAATGGACGCGCACCAACGGTACGTCCTGCTGCCGCCATGGCGCAAACGCAACGGCGATATGTTCATCATCGCCAAAACCATCGAAAGTAAAAAACTCCGAACCTGCCGGCAAATCCTTGAGTGGTATGCCGACACTGTCTTTTAGTGAAACCATGAGAATCCATCTACAGGGCGGTAGCGCGATGGCAACCGCTTGGATTTTTTATACATACCCATATGGCCCGTCCACAAATCGGACCAACCCGGCACAAATGGGGTCGAAAAAGCCAGATACAAGGGTTTACCAGCACGATTGATGCTGCAGAAGCGCCCCCTATGACCGAATGCAAGGCCGCTAGCTTGCTATACCACGATCAAGCAACTCGCCTGATATACCGCCTGGAAAAAGAATTTTAACTTCGCCGTCCTAACTTAGAGGCTTACAACAAAGATAATTATATTATACCAATAACATATATATTTAATCATAATACTATGCTTATTTAAGTGCTTGTCGAAAAACATAAATTTTTGCCTAAAAATGAAATCAATTGCAGCACCTCCAGCGGAAGATGATTTCACTTCGAAATTAATTTTTCTTACGTAAAGAGGTGAGCAAATGGGCCTGGACAGCATTAATTTCGCCACAAACAATATTAGTCGTAACCAAAATATTGAAAGTAGCCAAAGTCCAAAAAAGGACAACACAGGCGACCTTACGCATTTTAGCGAAAATGATATTGACCAAATGATGATAGGGAAATATCACAGCGAATTGCTAAAGGAACGCACAGGTCATCATCTCTTGCTTACAGCACACCGTGGCATGGGGCCCACTAGTGTTTTTGGGCAAACATTTCCCAAAGATTATCTACCCGAAAACAGTTTGCAATCAATAAAACATGCCATTCTCCAAGGTGCGGACGCAATTGAAATTGATATATTCAAGTCTGCAGACGGAATAATTGTCGTCACTCATGACGACGAAATATGGCGAAATGAGTTTGGTGCAGATAAAAAAGGTGGGAATCTACCCGCTGGTGAAACAAAAAATTCCTATTTGGTGGGTAAAAGAACGGTCGATGAACTGAAAAATATTTCTATTGGCCCCAATGGTGAAACGATGCCCACACTCTCCGAAGTGCTGGAAATGGTGGGCAATGCCAATGAAGTTCTAGCCAAAAATAATAAAACCCAGGTAGTCCTCAATATTGAGCTAAAAGATGCCTCTGCTATCGCGGAAACTATCGACCTACTTTCTGAAACATTTTCCCAAAACTCAGGTGTCTGCCTCAATAACATCGTGTTTTGTTCTTTCCACCATCAAGCACTGATTAGTCTGAAAGACGCCGCGGAAGAACGCGGGTTGAACGATATAAGAATCGCACCCGGTATAAAAACGTCTGATCTGTTCGGTAAGGAGAATGTCAACGCCGACTTTTCACTTAAGCCTAATGCCGAATACCAAGCAAACAATATTCAGCAACTGAAGCAGCTGGTTGAAGGAAACGGGTTCACCGGATATGACGGGATTTTATGGGATATTCGCAACCCACTTATAGAATTGGCCCTGGCCAACAACAAGGAGATTCATGCGTCAACATCTGACTTCCGGCAATATGGTGAAAATCGTGACTTTGCCAATACACTTCTGGAAATCAGTAAACGCGTGGATACATTCTTCAAATGCGACAATATTGATGACGCACGCAAAGTGCTCTTAGAATCCAGCATTCTAATGAGCGGCATTGGCATCCAGATGATGCATAAGAACTTGGAAAGTGGGGAGGATAGCTTCTACTTCTATCAGCCACGCGACCAGCAGGACAACAGCCATCTATTGCGTGAAGGGATTAAAAAACCACCGTCATTTTCAACATGGCTAGCAATAAATAGCTAGCCGCCGATGATTCAGAGGAGGGGAATTATTTCCTCCTCTGAGATTCCTCTCCATTCTTCATGTCACCTTATTGAGCCAGCCGCTCCGGCGTAGTTACCGCTGCCGAACTACCGCTTGCCGCATCAGGTTCCGGGGAGGGGGGCGGCAGCGGTGGTGCATCCCGCCATTGCCCAGCCTTCTTTAACTTCTGCTTCAAACCCGGCAGTGGAAAACCCGCCTGATAGGCGCGATGAGCTGCTGCCAATGACAAGTCATAACGCCGCAAGTCAAAATAAGCCAAACCGACGCTATAGTCGAAATTCGCATTCGATTCCGGTGCCAGCGCTACACCCGCCTTTAGTTTTTCTTCCGCCTCCTTTTTATTCCCCTGCTTGATCATCCAGGTTGCCCACAGCACCTTGACCATGCCGTCATCGGGTGCAAAGCGCTCGGCTCGGTCAAGCCAGCACTCAATCGTAAACCGCGAACCAGGCGGCTTGCGGGTGTGTTCCCGCGTTGCCAGATTCATCATCGACAAGAGCGCACGATGATGGTTGGGAAAGGCGCGCAAGGTGTAGTCGATATCTCCCCCCACCGCATCTGCAGTCCGGCCACGTAGCAAAGATTCCACATACGGTGGGAAGTGCGCACTTTCAACAAGGCGCTTGGGCTCGCCAAACTGGTGACGAAAATCATACGGACCAAAACCATTGGACAAGGAACCGCATTCGATCTCGTCCGCCTGGACAAGGCTATTACCCAGCAATAGGCTGATACCCAGCAGCAACCGGCCACAAAACCTCTTCACACCATTTCTCCAGACTTAAATCCCTTAGATACAGTCTATCGCGTCGCCAGCATTGTCGACTATCCTAGCGACTAAATATACAGAGTGAATGATCGACCGACTCATTAATCACCAAAATCCTATTAATTTGAATATTATTAAATTCAATTTATTTGCAAATAAAGAAGATCAGTTAATGCAGCCTGCCAAATTTCTTCACCGCTCGTCCTAGCGAGCACCATTGCGATGCTTCATATCATGAAAAAGATATACCGACAGCCTTACATACCGTCTCAGTAGTCCATAGTATCGAAATAAACCGGCCCGCTACCCGGGGGGTTATAGGCACACCCGTTATTAGTCTATCTATTGGTTTTGCTGTCGTCCAAAAGGAAATGAATCAATTATGCAAGATGGATTCAGACACTCCCTCCGCTGGCATATTTTCAGTGCACTCGATGGATTAACCCGGCTGGGAAAACCGACCCGACAGTTGTTGGGCACTACCTCTCCCAAGCCGTCACTCTGGCTGTTTCTCTCCACCATTGGCGAAATGAATGCTATTGCCGGTTTTCTGGCCCGGCTGGCGCTGGTTATTCCACCACAACACTGGGTTATCCTGACTGATCGCAAGATATACCGCGAACCCTATCTCAAGCGCTACCCAACCGCCCTGGTAGCGGAAATATCCGACGATCCGCGCGAAGCCTATCAACTGGCGGCTTCCTACCCGCCCCTGTTGTTTCTGGTATCGGAGATTCCCCTACAGCCTTCCGATGCGCCTTGTCGCCTGCCCTATGCCTGGGTCCATGCTGCCCAGCAGGCTGGCGCACCACGACTGCTGGTCAATGGTTGGCCCTATCGCTATCAGCCAAGCTGCCGCGCGGATGCACTCGAACGCAGATTGTTAGGCAAAGCCTGGCTACGCGCGTTTGATTTGATCTGCATGCAGGACGACGCCGGGTCGATATTTGCGCTGGAACACGGGGCCCAGCCGCTCTCAGTCCATGTCTGCGGCAATATGAAATTCGACGCACTCGCCATCGCACCCGATAACGGCACAACCGACCAACGCCGTCTTGCAAGCTGGCTACAGCAAACCAAACGCCCAACCATTGTCGCCGGCTCCGTCACTGATGCTGACGAACAGGCACTGATATTTGCCGCCTTTGCAAAAATCCACCGGCAGGCGCCTGCCGTACGGCTGCTGCTCGCCCCACGCCATCCCGAAAATCCTGTCGTTATGCACCATATTGCCCAACAATGCGCACAACATGGTCTGGGGTACCAGTTACGCACCGAAATGTTGGCAAGCGGCAAAGACAGCCATGCTGATTGCCTCGTGCTCGACACCATTGGCGAATTGCGCGATGCATTCCGGTTTGGTGCCTGTAGCCACATCGGGAAGGACCACAATCTGCTCGAGCCTCTTTCCGCCGGCCTGGAAGTAACGGCCCTGCCCAATTGGGATGCGACTTATCCCAGCTACCCGGTTTTCAAGGTCCTGAGTGAGGCCGGAGATATCACCCTGCATACCCAGGCGGACGATCTGGCGTGCAGCTGGCAGGCTTCAATCGACCAAAACCCGCAGCAAAACCGCCAGTCCAAGGTAAGCGGGCTGCTGGCTCGCTTTGGTGGTGCAACCGAACGCACCTGGCAACTGGCAGCACCCTATATCAATCAGGCGCAAGCCAGTTTCGTCGGCCAGCCAACCTCGACCGCGCTGGTACAGCATTAAGGCAGGAAGCTTTCCTGCCTATCCCGAATCAGCGCCGGTTCGGTTGCATTGAGTTTTCTAGCGCTTGGCTTCGCCCTTCACGACACGCTGGCGGCGGCTTTCAGACAAGCACATGCCACTGGCCACCGATACATTCAAGCTCTCAACGGTACCAAACATCGGGATGCTGACCAATACATCACAGTGTTCGCGCGTCAGCCGCCGCATCCCCTCGCCCTCCGCACCCATCACCCATGCCAGCGGGCCAGTCTGGTCAAAGTGGTACAGATCGGTTTGGGTATCCATGTCGGTGCCGGCCACCCAGATGCCTGCATCCTTGATCTCGCGCAATGTCCGCGCCAGATTCGTCACCACGATATAAGGCACTATCTCGGCGGCCCCACACGCGACCTTGGACACCGTCGCATTGATGCCCACCGACTTATCCTTGGGCGCAACCACGGCATGCACTCCCATGGCATCAGCCACACGCAGACAGGCACCCAGATTATGCGGGTCGGTGATGCCATCCAGAATCAAGATCAGTGGCGGTTCGGTAATATCTTCCAGCACGTCTTCCAGCGCCACAAACGTCTTGTTAGCATCGATAACCGCCGCGACACCCTGGTGACGCCGGTGGCCGGTTAAGCCATCCAGGCGCGATGCATCAGCGGGGATCAACCGCGTGCCGGTCTGCTGGGCCAGCTTGAGCAACTCCGCCATGCGTGGGTCATTCCGCTCACGCGTGACATACAGTTCCAACACGCTGTCGGGTAAACGAGTAAGCCGGGCGGTAACGGCATGAAAGCCGTGCAAGACGCGGGTATTGGACATGGTGATTCCTGATTGGTATTGAATTATGTGGTCGATTGACCGAAGGTCTGCTCGACCAGTAGTTGCAGGCTGCGTCGCCCTTGCCATTCATTGACGGACAATTGATAGACCGCTTCGATCTTCTCCGGCAGCGGTTCGGCGTGCTGGAAGCGCATGGCTTCAAAACGTTCGCCATCCGGCCCTTCCAGCTGAAGTTTCAAATGCTTTTCCCCAACCACCCGTTGGCTGCATACCCGAAAGCGGCCAATAAAACGCGGTGCGGGGAAGCCCTGCCCCCAAACACGTCGGTCAAGCCGTTCAGCCAAGTCCAGGCATAACGTACCCTGGCCAAGTTCGCCATCAACTTCAACCGTGCGAGTGAGTTCGGTTTCACTGAGCAACAGACGGCAGGCGGCTTCAAAGCTGGCGCGAAAGCGTTCAATGCCATCGGGGTCTGCCAGGGTCAGGCCCGCAGCCATGGCATGGCCACCAAACTTTGCGATCAAACCACTTTCCCGCTTGGCCACCAAATCCAGTGCGTCGCGCAGATGCAAACCGGGAATTGACCGGCCCGACCCCTTGATCTCGCCCGCCATACCCGCTGCAAAAACAATCGTAGGGCGGTGGTGCCTGTCCTTTAGCCGACTGGCTACAAGGCCCACCACGCCCTGGTGAAAGTCAGGGTCGAACACCGTGAGGCTGTATCGATCATCTACCGCAATGGCATCGAGCTTGGCTTCCGCCACATTCTGCATTTCGGCTTCGATGCCACGGCGCTCCCGGTTCAGCTGATCCAGTTCACGCGCCATCGCCAAAGCGGCATCGCTGCTGTCAGCCACTAGGCATGCAATGCCAAGGCTCATGTCATCCAGCCTGCCAGCTGCATTCAGTCGCGGCCCAACCATAAAACCGAGGTCGAAAGCGCTAGCACGCCGTATTTCGCGCCCAGCGGCCTGGAAAATCGCCAGTATCCCGGCACAGGCCCGCCCAGCACGCATGCGCTTAAGGCCCTGCTCCACCAGAATACGGTTATTGTTATCGAGCCGTACAACGTCCGCCACCGTGCCCAGCGCCACCAGGTCGAGCAGATCCGCCAGGTTGGGCTCAGGCTTATCGGCAAAAGCCTGACGTGTCCGTAATTCGGCCCGCAGCGCCAACAGCACATAAAACATCACACCCACGCCCGCCAGGTTTTTGCTGGGAAAGGGGCAGCCCGGTTGATTCGGGTTCACGATCAAGGCATCAGGCAGGCTATCGCCGGGCAAATGGTGGTCAGTAACCAGTACCTCTATGCCCAGCTCATGCGCCCGCGCCACACCCGCCACACTGGCGATACCGTTGTCTACCGTCACAATCAGCTGGGGTTGCTTATGCGCAGCCAGGTCGACGATCTCCGGCGTCAGGCCATAGCCATATTCAAAACGGTTTGGCACCAGAAACTCAACCCGGGCGCCAAACAAACTCAAACCACGTAGGCCAACCGCACAGGCTGTGGCGCCATCGGCATCGTAATCAGCCACGATGAGGATATGTTCTTGCCGGGCAATGGCATCAGCAAGGCGCTTGGCGGCTTCCGGGGCACCCTTGAGGGCATCAACCGGTAGCAGATGCTTGAATTCCGCTTCCAACTCCTGCGGATTTTCGATACCACGCGCAGCAAAGATACGCGCTTCGATGGGGTGTATACCGGCAGCCAGCAGTGTCTGTTCTGCAGTAGAGGGGACGGGACGGGTCAGTATATGCATGGGGGAAATAGCAACGGCCAGCAACAAGCTGGCCGAAAATAATAAGCGTTGGGACGCTATTGTGCCGGTTTTACAGCCTAGGCGGTATTGAACTGCGGCTCAGCGGTTAGGCCTGCCCCTATCCAGCCATAGCTAGACTTGTGCCAGCGCCAAAGGCGTACGCCAAAATTTCCAACGGTCCGCGGGATTCAACACGACCGTTATGGTGCCTTGATCACCAAATAGAACCAACCTGATTGAGCCCAGCTGGCCTTGACGCCATGCCTGCAAGATAGGCTGAAACCACTGTATCTCCAGCTGCATCAGCTTGTCACGCCAAGTATAGATATCACCCTGGACAGCGGCGGCCACCAGACTATCCAGTACGATAAAGCTATCCGATACCAAATCCACACTATATTGTTGCGGCAGATCGGCGTGCGCCACGCCCGATGCCAACGCCATGCCACGTGCCAGTGCGTCATTCGCGTACAACTGATGCGTGGGCTTGACCAACCCTTCCGGTGCGCGCCCTTCACCCCATAGCCAGACCGAATTGGCAGCTAAGCTACCTCGCGCTTCGCGCTCATCATTTACCGCTTGGTTGTAGAGCAGCATCTGCACTTCGTTGAGGAAACGGTGCCAGTTCAGCGCCATCGGGCCACTGGGCAAACAGGGGCGGATATCACGCCCAAGCACCTCAGCCAAGGGCGTCGTCATGCAATCCATCGCCCTGGGCAGACGTACATACCAACGACTGGGGGTAGCCGCCATGAACCTGAAACCATCGTCCGCATAAAGATGATTCAGACTGGCCACCAACTGGTCGGCTTCTTGCTGCTGTAGCGCCAATGCACTGGCATCAAACAAAAGCGCCCGATCACGATCTGCCCGAAGGTGCACCGGATCAGCCCGCAGCCAATACCCTTCCTGCGCAGTAGGGAAATCCAACATCAACGTCAATGCAGCAGCACTGACGCCAACAGCCTGAAACTGTTGCCGCAGCCACTGTTCAGCCCCGATCTGCTCATTCTTGCTGTGATGACCCCGCCCAAGCAGGCTTGTCAGTCCTGGTAATGCCAACTCGGCAGTCGGGTCAAAAAGCGGCTGGTCCGTCTGGTTTGCCAAGCGAAGTGATGGAATCAATAAGGTGATCATTCAGAGTGAATAGCTATGCTGCCACTTTCAGATGGCGCGGCGTGTACAGGCGCCACGACGGTGCATTCAGCGTGATAGAAAACGCAATCCGCACCGATTTCATGTTGAGACAATATCCGGAAAGTGAGGTCACCATCACGTGTCGAAGGTGCAGCATAGGTTTTTCCCACTTCCAGTTCCGGTTTGGCAAGGACCAGCACATGCTGATCGGCATTCAATGAGTCAGGTCGTAGATACAGGCCCAGGATATTGTCCCATGACTGATGCTCTGTCACCTTTTCCCATTGCGACACCTGCGCGCGGCGCGTCAGGCGAATCGACTCCGGATTACCGCCAAGCAGTTGCACGCCAGCGGTCATCTCACCTTGAGCACGGGTAAGCGCCCGGCGAACAATACCGACACGCCAATTAACATCCTTGTCGGTTTTGATCCCAAGGATCATACCCATCTTCAACCAACCGGTATGCTGCACCAGCTTGAGGCCCAGCCCTGTCGCACTTACATCCTGAACTAGCGCACGCTCTACCGTTGGCTCATTTGTTTTGACATTGGTCTTCTGCTGCTGGGCAGCGGCAATCAAGCGGCGAACGGCGACATAATCGTGGCTGATCGTCAGCGAACCACTAGCCGGCTTACGCTCGGCCATACGCTTCACGTCCTGCCCGCTCCAACGGTTTTTCAGATGCTTGATGACACCCAGTGTTTCACCCACCTCGAGCTTACCGTCCGGGTTGATCTTCTGCGGAACCTTGCCCAGGCCGGCAATAAGCTGCTCCATTGCCACCAATTCCATCAAAGTCCGCTCCAGACCACAGTACAGTCCCTTGCCTTCACGCTTGATTTGAGTGGGCACCCGGGTAAGCACCGTAGGAGCGCTGTCTGTATTGTCTGCCTGACCAAATGGCGTGGCTGATGAATGCTCGTTGCTGACACTGATAAATCCTGCAAGCACCTTGGCCAACCGGTCGGCTATCAACAGCTGTCGTCCTTGCAGATCTGGTGTGAGCGTCCGCGACAATAAAACCAGATGGGCCAACTCCTTCTGCAACCTGCCACCTTCACCTTCGTTCTTTTGAGTAATGCGCGTGCCTAATTTGCCGCTCAAATCCAGTGCAAATTCAGCGGCAGGGCGGATCTCGTGCCAAGGCAGCCGATCGGTTTTGGGCTCACGTATAAACCGCACCACGTGGTCACGGCCTATCCAGTACATCCAGTTGCCCACGACAGTTTGTATCAACGAGGTATTGGACGGTTTACGGGACTGTTCTACCATTTCGCGCCGTAAAGCGGCAGTGTATAGCGCCAAAATTGCGCTGCAAAAAGGCACCAGGTTTTGTGAAAGCAATGTCATCCGGGTGTGGTTGGCCTGCGAATCAAGCATGCCCGCCAAACCCTCTTCTGCAATTTTGCGCAGCATGGCATCCACACCACGCAAAACTACTAGACCATCACGATGCTCGGTTGCACGACGCTGCTCGTGGCTCAGCCAATCGGTCAAGGACTGTATTGCCTGTATAGGCGGCAATGTTGCTGCACTTTCCAAAGTTGCTACGGCTTTCTCCAACCGCGATTCTCGATGAATACCCAACATTTGTTTTAAGTAATTCAGCATATTTTTGATCGCCAATGTAAACAGAGTAAACATTCTATATCATGCAATTATCATATTTCCACGCCTTCCGTCCATCGCCATTGGCATAACTTTCTGATTCACGGTCATGATGTGGCACACTCCGGTTTCATTCTTTTTTTCTCTCCAGGTAGAAACCTGCTTCTCCGATGCGTTTCGAAGCAGATGATCCTGTTCTGTCTACCTATTTATCTTTCTATATATGAATTCCTTCGAATGGTTGATTGGCCTGCGCTATACCCGTGCCAAACGCCGAAACGGCTTTATCTCCTTTATTTCAGCCGCATCCATGATAGGCATCGCCCTCGGGGTCGCAGCTCTGATTGTCGTGCTCTCCGTCATGAACGGGTTCCAGCGCGAAATTCGTGGCCGCATCTTGGAAGTGGCTTCCCATGTGCAGGCTAGCGGCCCTGGAAACCGACTGGCCGATTGGCAGGCTGTGGCCAGCGAGCTAAGTCGTCGCGACCCAGTCGTGCTAGCCAGTGCACCCTACGTACAGGCGCAGGGACTCATCTCCTTCGACGGTAATGTACAAGGCGCCATGCTGCGGGGTGTGTTGCCAGACCAAGAAGACCAGGTCGCTGGACTAGGCCGGCATATGGTTGCGGGCCGGCTCGATGCCCTCAAACCGGGAGAGTTCGGCATCATATTGGGCCAGGATCTGGCGCGGGCGCTGGGCGTAGCAGTGGGTGAAAAGGTCAATATGATCACCCCCCAAGGCAACATGACACCGGCAGGCTTGGTGCCACGATTCAAGACGTTTACCGTCGTCGGGCTATTTCGTATTGATATGTATCAATACGATGCCGGTTTGGCGTTGGTCGCTTTGGCGGATGCGCAAAAGCTATTTCGGATGGGTGATGATGTCAGCGGCGTTCGCCTGAAGATCAGCGATCCGCTGGATGCGCCGCAAGTCGCACAACGTTTGGCGCAAAACAATCAACGCCCCCTATGGTTCAGCGACTGGACCATGGAAAACTCCCAGTACTTCCGTGCTGTTCAAATCGAAAAACGCATGATGTTCTTGATTCTGACCCTGATTATTGCCGTGGCAACCTTCAATCTGGTCTCCGGCTTAGTCATGGCGGTGACGGACAAGCAAGCCGATATCGCCATTCTGCGCACACTGGGGGCCGCACCATCCAGCATTCTCAAAATCTTTGTCATTCAGGGGGCAACGGTTGGCATAGTCGGCACCGTCGCCGGCGTAATAGGTGGCGTGGTATTGGCGATCAATGTCGGCACGGTAGTGAGTTTCTTTGAAGGCCTGCTGGGAACACAGGTGCTGTCTCCCCAGGTTTACCTGATTTCGTCGCTACCAAGTGAAGTTTTGCCCACCGATGTAGCGGCGATTGGCCTCATCGCACTGGTACTGGCCTTCCTAGCGACGCTCTACCCCAGCTGGCGTGCCGCCAAGACCAACCCTGCGGAGGCGCTACGCTATGAGTGATCCTATTCTCCTGGCCCAGGGCCTGAGCAAGCGCTATCCAGACCTCGACGTACCGGTACTTGACGGGGTCGATTTACAGGTGAACAAGGCCGAAAAACTGGCCATCATTGGTAGTTCCGGATCAGGGAAAAGTACGCTGCTGCATCTGCTCGGCGCTTTGGATACGCCCTCACAGGGGAGTCTTCGCATTAATGGGCAAGACCCGTTCTTGCTTAAAGAAGCGGCACGCGGGCAGTTGCGCAATCAGTTGCTGGGGTTCGTTTACCAATTTCATCATCTGCTGCCTGAATTCAGCGCCCTGGAAAACGTGGCAATGCCATTGCTGATCCGCCGCCTGGCGCGCAACGAGGCGCATGCACGCGCTGAAGCCATGTTGGAAAAGGTGGGGTTGGCGCATAGGCTCAAACATAAACCAAGCGAGCTATCGGGTGGCGAACGCCAACGGGCAGCGGTTGCCCGCGCGCTGGTCACCAATCCTGCCTGTCTATTGGCTGACGAGCCCACCGGCAATCTCGACCGACATACCGCCCATACTGTTTTTGACCTGATGCTGGAGCTGAACAACAACCTGGGCACCGCGCTGATTATCGTCACACACGATCCAGAACTGGCAGCCCGCACCGGCCGTGTACTGACCCTCACCGACGGCCGGCTGGCTGAGTAATTCCTCTACTCCCGAGTACCCTTCATGTACAAGCTCATCATTCAAGCGCCGGAGATTGCCACCCAAAACCTGAAGCGCCTGGCGCAATTGGCCGGAGCAAACCAGATAACCGCGGTGCGTGCTGGGCAACTCGCCCACCAAGCCTTCAAACTCAGCCCAGCGGAACACACAAGCCAGCCAACCATTGCCGCATTCTGTAGCCAGGCGGGTTACGACTACGCCTTTGTGCCAACAACGGCAAAACTGGCAGATATCGGCCTTATCGTCATGGACATGGATTCGACGCTGATCACCATCGAATGCATAGACGAGATTGCCGATATGCTAGGCATCAAAGCGCAAGTGGCCGCCATTACCGAGCGTTCAATGCGTGGTGAGTTGGATTTCAGCCAGAGCCTGACAGAGCGTGTCGCGCTACTGGCTGGATTGCCCGAGCACGCACTGGAACAGGTTTATACCGAACGCCTGCAGCTGATGCCGGGGGCGGAAACCTTACTCAAGACAGCCCAGGCAAACGGTATCAAGACCCTGCTGATTTCAGGTGGCTTCACTTTCTTTACCGAACGACTGCAAGCCCGGCTTGGGCTCAGTCGAGCCATTGCCAATGTGCTGGAAGTCATAGATGAAAAGCTGACGGGCCGAATTGTCGGCAACATCGTCGATGCACAAACCAAAGCAGATGAACTACGAAAGTATCAAGCTGAACTAGGATTACGCACCGAGCAGGTGATTGCATTAGGCGACGGGGCAAACGACCTCAAAATGCTGGCTGCCGCAGGCTACGGCATTGCCTGCCATGCAAAGCCCAAAGTCCGGGCAGAAGCAGCTTACACATTGGATACGACCGGTTTGGATGGCGTGCTGGCTTACTTTGACTAGGGAGCAATTACTCAAAGCAGGCTACTACTGATGCAGCGCAATATTTAAAGAACACCGCGCCGTTCAGTATTAACAAGGCTTTTGGTGATGGCCTTGCCCAAGCAAGGCAATAGAGTACTTATTCTTCTGTAAGTATTTGATTTTTTGTTGTTGCAACGCACAAAACTACATCTCACAATGCAAATAGCTATTGAAGATGTAGGACCGTAAAGGAGCGTTGCCATGCAGACTATTTCCACACTAACGATGACACTGATGCGCAGATTGGAAAGTCTGCTTTCCAAACGCGCTTCCAACAACCTTGCTAAAAGCCGCTCAATCAAACGCCATCGCGCTGATGGCGTATGTTTACCCAGCAATCATATGGTCCAGCAAGGTGCCCCCGTCTACCTGCCGGCCCAGTATCTGTAGACTCACCAGAGATTTACCCCGCAAGTAAAAAGTCGGTCAGCTGACGCGCCACCTCTGCCGGGGCATCATGATGCAGGTTGTGACCGCAATCTGCCAGCTCGATATAGCTGAAGTCGGTGAAACACCGCTGGCGTGCCTGCAAGCCATGTTTGCTTTCCCCCAGCCATGCCAGCAGTTTGGTTTCATTGCCGGCAAGCCATAGCGTACGTGCCTTCACCTGACGCCAACAAGCTTGCGCCTCGTCCAAGCGATACAGCACAGGATTGACCCATTTATGCCGTGGGTCGGCCCGATAACGCACCCCTCCTTCTACCGACTCAGCCAGCATCGTAGCAAACCAAGCCGCTTTGTCTGGCGTCAGTTTGGCGTTGAACTTGATCGAACGCGCTGCCACGGATGCAAAATCTACAAAAGACGTTGAAACCGCTTCAGACCCCACTTCGTTCAGCCATCGTCGATAGCGTTCGGGGGCTTGTTCTGGTCTTGTCGCAGGTAAGCCAAAACCTTCCAATGAAACAAGATGGCTGACCCGCTCGGGCCGAATACCAGCGTAGAGACTCGCCACGATGCCGCCCATGCTATGACCCACTAAAATCACCGGTTGTTGCGGCGCCAGCCAGTCGGCTAGCGCATCCAGATCCGCCAGATAGTCTGGAAAGTAATAGCTCTCTACGGCCCAGGCACTCTCCCCAAACCCTCGCCAATCCAGAGCAATCAGTTCGAAATCAAGTAATCCGGCAGGTGCCGCATCAATCATGAACTGAAACGTCGCCGCACAATCCATCCACCCATGCAGCAATAGAACCGGCCGGCCGCCAGGACGGCCCCAACGACAAATGTGCGTATCAATACCACGAATCGTGACCATCTCATGCCGGGCGGGTAACGTTGGGACGTAAGAAGTCGACATGGTTTTCTCGGGTAGAGATGAAAGCGCCCGCGTTGACGGCGGGCGCAGAACACGGAGGACCTGCTCACTGCCTTACTGCGCATTCTGTATCCAAACTTATGCGCATTCCAGGGCTTTCGCAAGCAGCGCGCAACCTCAAACTATCTATATATATCTGTCTTGATATTGCGCTTCATATTGGTCGCCACAGATTATGGGCAGGCCAATCAAGTACACTCATACCGCTTGTGTTTGCAGCATGCCTATCATGTCGCTCACCGCGCGTTCAACCGACGGTACACTTTCAATGATGCTGGCGTCACCACGCTTGAATAGGTCTACCAATTCCAACAAAGTGAACTCAACACTGTTCTGGCCTTGCCGATTGGTAAAGAGATAGCGGCTTTTCATTGGACTTACCCAGGCCAGCTTGGCCCGATTAAGCGTCCCATCCTCCTGACGAAACTCCACCCATGCCCCTCGACGTAACTGATTGGCAACAACGTCATCGTAATCACCATACTTATCCAACCCGGTATCCCAAGATGCATCCTCGACTTCAAAGCCCGTTACCTGCGGGCCGATATCCCGTGAAGGCAGATCTGTCAGATCCGCTTCGCTTACCTGTACGGGTTGCGATGCCACAGGGGGCGGCGGTGCAGTTATCGGCATTTCGCTTGCCGCTGCAGCAGCTGCCGCAGCGGCTGCCATGTCCGATGCCTGCTTCAAGCCACTCTTGATCGCACCCGCATGGCAGTTCACCAATTCGGCAAAGAAGGCTTGGCGCAAAGCCCTGTCTACGCCCGCCTCTTCCGCATGCCGTTCCAAGCGCTGCAACAGGTTGGGTAGTAGATTCACCAAGCGTATACGTTCTTCAACACCAATCTTGGGCGTCACGCTCCAAATCAGGTCTTCCATTGCCTGGGCAGCATCCATCCAGGCATCGGGTTTAACTTCTCGTTGTAAGGCCGCATGCTGCAGCACCTGACGCCATTGCGTATCTAAAAATTCATGAATCAACGGGGGCAGGTCACCCGCATTAGCCAATCGTTGGCTAAGCACTTGCTCTGTACGGCGTCCTGCCAAGTCAGCTTGCTCGGCTGCCATCAACTCGGCAGCGGCAGCTTCAGCCTCCGCTTGGGCGATTTGCTCTTCGCTCGCCAGGAAGGCTTCCAGGTCGGTCAGCGAGGTGTCGAAAAGAGAAATATTTTCGTCGAACTCCAACACAATGCGCTCCACCAACTCAGCAATCTTTCGATACAGCTTGTCTTCTGTACCATCGGATTCATCCCAGCCCAATGCCGCATGGGCCAATGCATCCAGAAAGAGCCGGGTAGGGTGCTGTTTGCTGGCAAAGAACTTGGTGTCCAGCATCGCCACTTTCAGTACCGGAATCTGCAAACGGCCAATCAGGGACTTCAGCGGTGGGGGGATATTTCGATCATCAAACAGATTGTCAAACAGCATGGCCACGATATCAATCGTCATTGCATCAACATGGCCCAGTGAATTGGCAAGGCTGGTGGTCTTGAGCTGATGTAATACATTCGCGGTACCGGCAATCAACGCTTCCTCATCCAGCTCTCCTTTGTCGGCCAATGCACCTTCTGTCTTGCCAATCTGGAGCAGATTAAGGGCATCAAGAAAACTCTGGCCCACGCTGGTCGTCATCATCGGCGGCAAGGCCATGGTCGCCGGCGCCGGGGCGTTACCTGCCTGCGGCCCACTGATACCGGCCTGCATGGCTTGATTAAACGCCAAAAGCTGTTGCAGCGAACCAATCAGTTCACTTTCATTGCCAACGGTATAAGCAGGCATACCGCCGCTGGCTTGAGCAAAGCCACCTGCGCCAAACCCCATCTGGGCAGCATAACCACCCGCCGGCATATCGCCATCTGCACCCCCTGCCGACGCGCCGCGGCGTGGCTGAGAGGGAGACCGACGGAACCCAGCCTTAGGCAATACAGGAACAATATCCCGGTCGATCAGGAAGCGGTTGAGGTTCTGGTAAACATTCGGCACATTCTCCGAGGCCAGCTGTTCGAACTGCTTGAGCACCAGCAGTCGTACATTCATATCACTTTCGATTTTTTGGCAGGCGCTACGGAAGGCTTCCACAATGGCTTGCGGACTCATCGGATTATCATCGCGGTCGCCTTCCGGCAACGCCATCAGATGGCCGATGCGGAAATTCAGCGCCGTCAGGTCATCACCCAGCTTGTTCTTCAGTTTGCTGGCAATACTCGTGACAGCCATATCCTCTTCGTAGTCGTGATGCCCAACCAAGGAAAGAGAGTCCGCATCGAAATCACCGAAGGCCTCGGCCCGATTTGCCTTATCCGCCCGGACAGTCAGGTCAAAACCCTCGACAAAGCGTCGGCGAAATTCCCGCTCTATCTCCAGCCGCTTGTCCTGTGCTTCGCCACGCGCCTGCATATAGAGGTTGTAGCTGTCCCTATCCAGCGATTTATCCGCCAGTTCGAACAGGGACTCTTCAATCCGATCAAGAATGGTCGACAACGATTTGGACAACAGATCAGCCGCAAGGTCGCGGCATGAGGACAACATGGCGAGTGATTCGTGTTGAGTTTTCATCGCACTCTGGCGCGTAGTGTCGGCCACCTGCCCGGAAGTCTGGGGCAGGTTGTTCTGGGCAAATTGGGTTTCAGCTGCACTCATCGGCAATACTTTCAGCTGGAGCGCTCAATTTACGCTAACCAGCGATGTTTTTACTTTAGAAACTGTAAAGCAGTGTTGCTTTGCCAGATTTGACCATCTTGAAGCATGCCATTGTAAACGCGCCAGGAAAGCTTGTTATCGCAACGGAATATAATCCTATGTTAACTTTTCAGCGGACCACGCATCAAGCTCTAGAAAAATGACTTCAAAAGTGCCGACTACATCGCTGATATAAATAGGTTTTCCGAAAATAATTGCAATAGGCGACACCTCAACACAACTGAAATCCATCTGTGGATAACCCATTCAACTACGCTGTTGTATCAGCCACGCAAGCACCAATGGATACACCTCCGACTCGGACTGGACATGCGTCAGCATATCAAGATGCCCATAATCCCGGCTGAAACCGGATTGGCGTGCCATTAACCTTATCTCATGCGGGTGCGGCCCGGACTCCTGTACAAAACGCCGTACATCCCGCTCATGCCCGCGTACCGGGTCATTGCCACCCACCAAGTATAGTGTGGGTGGTATGCCACCTCCCGCCAATGCCGATTGATAATCGAAACCGTCCTGGCTGTCGCGCCAAGCGCGCTCACGTATCCAGCGGCGGCTTTGCAGCAAGCTTTGGCGGGTTTCGCTATCTGCCCCCAAGCCTATCCGTGCTGCCGGCAGATAACCATACCGCCATAACCACAGGCTACTCGCTCTCTGCCAGAAAAGTTCGATCTCATAAATCCGGGCGAAGTTCCATACGCGGATACTGCGTTTACTCCCCAGATAGACGCTGGCTGCAATACGACTGGCCCACCCTGGCTGCCGAGCCAGCTCTGCGGATAACAGCACTCCACCCCACGAATGCGCCACTAGTCGGATAGGTACAGCTTCGCCACGCAGCCGGGTGATTTCCGTCAGGGCAGCCGGGATATCAGTACAAATGCTGTCGGTTTGCCCATGCTGGCTATTGCCATCAATTGGCGGCGTAGAAAGACCCCGTCCACGTAGGTCCAGCACGTAAACATCGAAGCCCCTGGCTGCCAGCCATGGCGCCAAGCCACGGCCTCGTTCGCTATAAAAGGTCCGCGCATTGGCGACTGCGCCATGCACCATCAAAACCGGCAGGCCTGGTTCTGCCAGGCAGATACGTCGCAGATGCAAGGTATCGTTCGCATTAATAGGGAGGAAAAGCGAACTTTGTAAAATCTCGCCCGATGGCAGGAGGGTCATGGCAGGTAAAACAAGCGTTTGATTGCTTCCATGCTACGTGGCAAGGCTGGCTGGCTCAAGCATCCATGCGGTAGTACACAGTACGACTGTCGTATTTGGTTGGATTTCGAACCACAGCCCCTCACCGAAACAGGCTACCCTAGCCCCTCGGCCTCATTCAACCTTGCCGAAATGGCGCGCGCTCATCCAATTCGCAGAGATAGTGCGCCATACCCTGCCCTTCTGCTTGCAGAAAGTGGGACACCGCTTGCGCGAGTTGTGGTTGCGCCAACCAGTGCCAGGAAGCCGTCTCTACCGCCTCGAAACCCCGTGCCAGTTTATGTTCACCCTGTGCGCCGCCTTCAAATATCTGCAGGCTTTGTTCAATGGCGAACTCGATTCCCTGGTGGTAACACAGTTCGAAATGCAGATTGGGAATGTAGTCGAGCGCGCCCCAATAGCGGCCGTATAAACGCTCGCTGTCGAAAAGATTCAACGCTGCTGCGACAGGCTCTCCCTCACGCAGCGCAATCACCAGCATGCAATGCTGCCCCAGCAATTCACCCAAACGCTGAAAGAACGCCAAGTTGAGGTAGGGACTGGATCGATGAGCCCGGTAGGTATGCGCATAACAGCGATAAAAAAACGCCCAGTCCACAGCATCGATTTGATCGCCATGCTTACGAATAATGCGTAAACCCGCCTGCGCCACACGCTTGCGCTCTTGCTTGAGTTTCTTGCGCTTATCATGGTTCAGGCTGGCCAAAAAACCGGCGTAATCGCGATAGCCGCGATTTATCCAGTGAAACTGCACCCCACGCCGTTGCAATAGTCCGGCCTGCGCCAAGATCTCTTGCTCCTGCGCAGTAGGGAAAAGACAGTGCAGACCAGATAGTGACTGCTGGCTGGCCCAACCCAATACGCCCGCCAACAACACCTCCCGTGCCGAATCGTCTATCGCCAACAAACGGTTCCCCGGCACCGGGGTAAAGGGAATCGCGTTCAAGAGCTTGGGGAAATACGCCCAGCCCGCCCGCTCGCTCGCGTCCGCCCAAGCCCAATCAAACACATACTCGCCCCAGGAGTGCTGTTTGAGGTATAGCGGCATGGCAGCGAGTAAGTCACCATTACGCATCAGGGCAGCATGCATAGGCTGCCAACCGGTATCACCCCCCACGCAACCACATTCCTCCAATGCCCGCAGGAATGCATGCTGGACAAAGGGTTGCCCACCCGCCAAGGCATTCCAAGCGGCAGCATCGACTTCTGCCAAACTGGTATGAAAGCAAAGCTGCATTTTGTTGCTAGTCGTCATTCGCTTAATAACCTGTTCACAATCTTGCGCATTAGCAGAAAACAAGGCAGAAACAATTGAGGAAACGGCGTTTACGCAGGGTAAATGCGCATTCCGAGGAAGTTTTCAACGCCATATTGCCAACGCACAGCAGACTTTAGACAGACTCTTAGACCAACACCGCTGGCAGATGCGTCACCAACGCCTGCCGCTCTGCAGTAGCGTCCCCTAACAATGCAAAGCCCAGCAGGCGATCATCCGGCGTCGTGAATAAGGCACGCAACCCATTGTCGCGCCTCTCGAACTGCCAATCTCCCAGCGCACCGTGCGCGGGAGGGGAGATGACCGTTGGACAAATCGGGGTCTTCACCACAACGGGCATTGCCGGATAAACCACTGCGGTTTGCTTACCCGTCAAGCTGGCCGCCAACGCCCGTGCCGCCTGCATGATGGGGAGCACATACGGCAGCAGTTGACCATCGACCTCCGCACAATCCCCCAACGCGTAGATATGGGGGGCGCTGCTTTGCAAATAGCGGTCCACCAGGATCCCTCGCCCCACGGCCAGCCCTGCCTGCTTGGCTAAGGCTATACGCGGCTGAAGTCCAATCGCCGACATCACCAAATCCGCCGCTAGTTGGGCACCATCCGCCAATGTCAACAGCAACCCTTCGCCATGCCGGTCCAACGCTGTTGCCATCGCGCCCAACTGGAATTGCACCCCTAATCCGGCAAGCTTTTCCTGAAGATAACGCCCTGCCTGCTCGGGCAACAGACGCGACAAAGGCCACCCGGCCAGATCAATCACCGTAACCTGCCTGCCGCTGACAACCAGATCGTGGGCAAACTCACAGCCTATCAAACCCGCACCAAGCAATACGATACGCTGCCGGCCTTCCACCTGATGGCGAAACTGCGCATAGTCGGCAATATCATTGACGCTCAGCACCGTATCAGCCGCATCCCCCGCCAACATGGGTTTGAAGGTATCCGCCCCCAAAGCCAATACCAGCTTGTCGTAGGCAAACTCTCCCTTATCGGTGTAAAGGCAGCGCTGGCTTACATCAATCGTCAACACACGGGTTGCCGTCAGCAATTCTGCCTTCAGCTCCTCCGCCATTTTTTCGGCGGGTTTCATCACCAACTGGTTTGCCGTCTTCTTACTGGCAAAACCTGTCGATAGCATGGGCTTGGAGTAGAAATCCCCACTATCGGCGCTGATAATACGCAATGGCGCATCGGGGTCTTGCTTACGTAGCTCACGCGCAAGGTTGTAACCGGCCAAACCGGTGCCGAGAATGGTGATCGGGGCAGTCATAAGCGGTCGTTTCCTGTTGCGACGTAAAAATGCGGCCTAGTCGGCCGCCTGGATATTGGAACCTGCTCACGAAGAAAGACTGTTAATTCAGACAGTGAACAAGTTCTGGGGCATGACAAACTTACTCTATTGAGGCCGCCGGCAACATAGTCACTTCGGGCAAGCTGCTGCCCAGAATCGCCTGCCTAATCGCTTCAATAGCTTCACGGCGTGGAAAATTACGCCGCCACGCCAGCACAATACGCCGCGTAGGCGCTTCGCCACGGAAGGGCCGGATGGCGAGTAGTTGTTGATCCGCCAAGGTAACCGACGTGGCCGGCAGCACGGTTACGCCGATGCCACCCGCCACCATATGCCGAATCGTCGTCAGCGACGATCCTTGCAGGGTACGCTGCAAGCTGCCGATAGGTAGCGACTCACGATTCAACTCCGGACAGGTCTGCAACACCTGGTCGCGAAAACAGTTGCCGGGGGAAAGCAGCAGGACATTTTCATCTTCCAACTGGGCTGCATCGACCGCCTTGAGCTTTTCCCAGGCATGCCCCTTCGGCGTCGCGACAACAAAAGGCTCGTCGTAAACCGCCTGGGTTGCGATGCCGTTTTCACGGAAAGGCTCGGACAGCAGCGCTACATCGATATCCCCTTGCTTAAGCATCTCTGCCAACCGCGCCGTGTAGTTCTCTTCAAGCAGCAGCTGCATCTGCGGTGCCGCCACACGCAAACGCGGTATCAGGTACGGTAGTACATAGGGGCTGATGGTATAGATGGCGCCAAGGCGCAACGTACCGGAGAGCGGGTCCTTCCCCTGTTCAGCCAAGGCTTTGATAGTCTGCACCTGCTCCAGCACCCGCTGCGATTCAGACACGATGCGTTCACCAATCGGGGTAACCGTCACATCACCGGACGATCGCTCGAACAGGGTCACACCCAATTCATCCTCAAGTTTCTTGACTGCAACCGACAAGGTTGGCTGACTGACAAAGCAAGCCGTCGCCGCCCGGCCAAAGTGACGTTCACGCGCGATGGCGACAATGTATTTGAGTTCGGTCAGGGTCACATAAGCCTCAACGCGAAGAAAGGGCAGCGGCCGGCAATCCGGCCGCTGAAACAAAACGGGCGCGTCTTGCGACACGCCCTCGTCTGGATTTTAGTTCAACCTCGACAATGCGTCACTTCTTGTCACTGCCCGCTGGTGGAAAACCAAAACCCGTCCAGAGATTTTTGGCACGGTCCTGCAGTTGCTGCTGCATTTCCACATACATATTAGTGCTCTGTTCCAAATAGCTGGTCATCATATTCTGCATGGCCGGGGCCTGGAACTTCATAAACTCGCCCCACATGTTGGCATTGGTGCCCATGGGGTTGTCGCCGACCGTCTTGGCCTGCTCTTGTAGTCTTTCCTGCATCTGCTGAAAGAGCTGCATATTCTTTTCCAGATAATTCCCCATCAAGCCCTGCATGGCGTGACCATAAAAGCGGATGATCTGGGTAAGTACGTCATAACTGAACATGGGTGCGCCGCCACTCTCTTCTTCGAGAATGATCTGTAACAATACGCTGCGGGTCAGATCCTCATGCGTCTTCGCATCTTCAATCGTTATTTCGACATTCTCGAGCACCAGTTGCTTGACGTCTTCCAGCGTGATGTAACAACTGGTCGCGGTGTCATACAAGCGACGATTAGGGTACTTCTTAATGACACGCTTTTCGGTATTGGCCAAGTTTGTCTCCGTATTCTATTTTTAATCAATTACTTAGCTATAAATCACAGCAACCGCACACCCATTGTGCATCGCAACATTATTCGCTTGACGCTATAAAACCGGCTTCTTAGAATGGCCTTGTTGTGCGTAGCAGCATAACTATACTCCAAGGCACCGCACCGAGCACTCACCCACCCAGAACTAGGAGAACAGCATGGCCCAAGCTCCCCACGTGGCAATGACTCAACAGCAGCTGGAAAACAACTTACGCTTGGCACGCATCAGTCTCGACAGCACAGAAAAAGCCGTACGCCTGCAATTGGATGCCGCCAAACAAGCCTTGGAGAATACTGCAAAAAACGCGGCCCGCCTCTCAAGCATAGATGACATGCAAAGCGCCTTAGCCTTACGCGCTGAATTGGCCGAGCAAACTACCGAGGCCTTCATGAGTTTATCGCGCAATCTCTACGAATTGGCTTCGCAAACCCAGACAGAATTCGCAAAACAAACCGAAACCCACGTTAGCCAGTATCAGCAATCCTTCCTGAGCAGTTTCGACCAGTTCGAGAAAGTCAGCCCCGCCAGTTCGGACATCATCAGCTCTGTTCTCAAATCCAGCGTCGCAGCCGGCCAAGCTGCGTTTGACAGCCTCAACAAAGCCAGTCGCCAAGTCGCCGAGTTCGCTGATGCCAGCCTCAGAGCCGCCACCACAGCCACCAGCGATGCCATCAACAACGCAAACCGTACGCGCTAAGAACCTGTTTACAGATCTTTCTGCGCAACTGTGATCAGGGCTCATGTGCTGCTCAATAGCCCCCGCAAGGGGGACGCCGAACTGCTAGGGTGCTACGCAACAAGAAGTTCGCAGCCTCATGTACCAAAGTACATTCCGGTTTCTGTGCTGCGCTTCACCTTGCTGACAGTTGCTCGGGACAGATCGCAAATAGGTTCTAAGCCCCGTATCGCATCGTGACAACAAACACAACGGCCGGGTAAACCCGGCTTCTTAACTGATGTTACGCAGTAGCTGCGAGAAGCAGCTGTAACTGATCATAAGCCGCGCGGGAGGCGTTGATCAGTAACTTGCGGCAAAGTGCGAATGGGTTCTTCTGCGTCTTGATGCTCAGGCATTCA
>NZ_PDZH01000039.1 GCF_002735695.1 Chitinimonas sp. BJB300 | reverse complement strand
CTATTTCGATCGCCTGGGAGTTCCAAGACTCGCCTAACCTCAACTTCTCGAACCGCCCGGTGCGGACCCGCATGCCGGGTGGTGTGGCAGGGGTCAGCCAGGTAATCTAGCCGCCCCTATGCCGATTCGCCAGGGTCGGTTTTTCCAGAGCCTGTTCAAAGTCCCACGAGCTAGGGCAAGACAAGGCAGCCCTTGAGGAAGCGGCATTTACAAGTGGCAGATGAGCATTCCGAGGACGTTTTCAACACCGCATCGCCAACACCCAGCAGATAATTAGACAAGTTCATAGCAATGCCATTGTCAAATGCACCTGACCAGCAACTTATTCAGAAAAGACCTTTCTACTACTAAACATTCTCCGACCAAAGCCGCTTGCTAGGCATAGCGGCCATTACTTTGAACGGTGTAGAAGTGGCAGCAATTGTTACAGGGCTGGATTCTGGTTTGACTCAAGGTCGCTTGAGCGCGGACTTACAGGCAAAAACCATGGGCCCCGCTGGCGAAGACGTCTCGGCCAATATCGCCAAAGATAGCCCTAACTTACAGCAATGCGACATGCTATTGCTTGGACATGGGACACAGACCAATCCTTCTATCTACAACAGCCAAGCCCAGTTCATCGACGAAATTTGCGATATCCACAGCGAGCATGACAGCCCGTGCAGCAATACAGGTGCTAAGCGGCGACGCCGAGAGACCTCTGTTTCTGGCCTAACTGCTGCTGCATTGCCTCCGCCGCTAAGCAATCTGAGTATTGAGGACAAGATCGCCAACTATATCTTGGCCATTGCCTTTTCCAATGAACATATTGAGGTGGGCGTCGCTCGTCCGCTCAATAAACAGCCTGATGGCAAACCGCTCTCAAACACAAAAATTACGGAGAGGAAAAAGATTTTTGAAGAGCGCGTTGTCGCATGCGTTGGAAGCTGGCAGCTACGGCAAAACCAGCAATTAAGGATTCAATCCTACATCGAAGGAACCCAAGATTTACCGAATGGGCCCACGATGGCAAAGGGATGGTCGGAGATCAGCGAGCTTCGCATGGACACCGTTGCGGTAGTTAACATCGACCGCACCTTGTATGTCGCGGCGAATTTCAAAACACGCATCAGCAACGTGAATGAAGACAATACAGTTAGGACCCCCTCGGGACGTGACAATCAAAGCTTTTCCATACAAGAGGATAAACCCGGCAATCGGGTCGCTATTCTTGATCAACTCTATACCGAACTCGGGGAAGAAGCGCCATTCGACAAAGTCGTCTTCGTAGAGATGGCACGCGCACCGACCAATCTCGCAGAGTCGGCCGCCCCGCACGCAGAAATGCAACTGCTGTCCTACCTGAAAGCGCAAGGCAAGAACCTGGCGGGCGTAACTTTCGGCATCTCAAAACCTGCATGTACCCAATGCAAAGATGTATTAGCGAACAGCCATATCTTATTCCGTACCGGAGTGGCGACGGGGGAAAGCGCTAACTCCGCCCCCAAAAATTGGCTCTCATTGCAGCAGATCGATGAACAGGGAGGGGTTTTAGCGAAATATGAAACCTTTACCACGCACGGCGCACTTATAAGCGATTATCGCGCTGTCACAGCCGAGCAATGGCGCAAACCTTCACCGTCACAGCTAACCCGCCTCCAGAGCGTAGCTACCTCCGCGTCACGCACAGGCACACCGCCTAAACCCTACGTGATTATCCAGCTCGACGGCGACCCTATTGGTTTTCATGCTGCCCACAACCAATATCTGCGCTATCCCGCCGATCAAGTTCGTTGGTTGCAATGGAACGCCTCACTCACCGGGCCAATAGTCGACGCCGTTTCTCGCCAGCCCTATACTGAACTACCTAATACCAATGGCGCTTCCCTCTTTTTGGTTGGCCATACCACCCAGTCAAACGAAATGGACAGCGGCGGTGTCCATTTCGCAGGCCTGAGCGCCAAGAGGCTCGTCACTAAACTGTTTAGCGCTAATCCAGCCAATAGGCTCCCTTCCCAGATCAGCTTATTAGGAATAGAGCTGGCGCAAGCAGGCTTCCCCTCACTCAGTGAAAATTTTACTAAGCAATTGGCGCTGAGTATCGCCCGACACTCACCCACTGCCCGGTTAGGGGTCGCTGCACGTGACACATTGGTACGCATCAATGCCGCAGGACGACGCGAAACACTACGCTTCATGGCGGAGGGGCACGCTGTCTGGAAAACGGGAGACGATTCTAATAAAACCATTGTCATGACCGACGGAAAAGGCGGGATAACCGTTGCGCCACCAAGGCAGGCCCAATGGGAAAGCGCGATTACCGACCCAACCGTCCTCTTGACTGATACCATTTTTCCCCAGCCGGCGCTGACCACGCGGGATCGACTCACAGATATGTATTTCGTGCAGCTGAGTCTGCAAAAACAGGAGGCAGATCGAATTGCAGGTGTATTCCGGCGCGCGGCAACCCATTTCATCCCTCCCAGCGAAAACCAGCCGGGGCAATTGATCCCGCTATTACATACGCTAAAAGAAGAACCCAATGGCCGCTACAGTATCGATTTCGGTCGGCGCCAACCTCCCTACGACATCGTACGCTACAGCGGCAGTGATCCTGGATTCATTGAGGCCAAGCGCTATATCGACCGACTGAACCAAGCGATATCCGCAGCAAACGACAGCGAAGATGTCACGATTGACGGTATTGGGATCACAGCTGCATTTGCTTTCCAAGCCTTGATAACCAATCTGAACGATCAGGACCAAACACTCACTGCCGACCGTACCCCCAGTACGAGCCAAAATCTCGCACTGGCTGTGCGAATTCATGACTATGTGAATACCGCGCAAATGGGGCAAGCGGCGCTTCAGGATATCAACAGCCTCGGACGACTTGTGAACAGTGCGCTCCGGGCTGAGAATTCACTCTTCCCGTTTGGTGGCGCCGCTAGCAAATTTCTGACAGGGACCGGTATTGGGTTGCATCTGGCAAGCATTGGGCTGGATATTTACGAACTCAGCCAAGCTTGTAGCGAACAACAAAAAGCTATTTTCGGCACCCGTCTCGCATTCGATTCCGCCGGTCTCGCCGTGATGGGAACAAGCCTTCTGGGAGAAGGAATAGCTGCCTTCACGACACCTGCCGGCGTGCTTCTGGCAGGCCTGGGAGTGGGCATATCGGCCCTCGTCAAGACATTCTCGGACATCGCCCAGAATGCAGAGGAAGTCGGCCAGCATTTCGCTCAGTTGAAAGCGGCTTATTCCACTCAGACTGGCGCCACCAGCGGTGGGTATCATTACGATGCCGACAAACAGCTGCTGGTTCCGATGCCCTTTGCCGTAATCGAAACCCTCGACCTGAAAAACCGTCGCACCACCTTCTCTTCACCGATGCTCTATCGCTCCCACCACGGCATCACCGGCTCGGGGTACATCAATTACTTCTTCTGGGCTGGCGATATGCCAACGAGTGTCCATGATCGTGGGCAGGCGCTGAATATTCGCAACAGGCTTGGCATCAACTCGGAAGCCACATTACCGGCGAATAGCAACCTGCTTGGCACCAGTCCAGGGGCCACCATGCTTTTGCTGCCAGCTACCCCCCAGTATTACATCGATTACCGCTACAACCTGTTGCCTGGTGCGACGACAAAACACCTATTTTCTGGTGCTGACCACGGTTTTAACATTCTGCGTAAGCTAGAGGAAAAATACGACTTTGATTTTGATTTCTATATCTTTCCGTCGGAACAAATCATTGAAAAGATTTTCATTGAATACGTATCAACAGACATAAAATTGATATTGGACAATCAAATACGCAACATACAAATGCCGATGCTGCCGAATAATATGCACGGCCATTTGCATTACACATTGCAGGCTCAAAGTGGTCAGTATGTAGTCGGTTTACAGCCAGGCAGCCGACTGACTCTCAAATCAGACGAGCCAGCAAACACTAAATGGGTACTCGATGCACGTGGGCTGCCCAATCGCGACATTGTCTTTGGTACAGGTACTTTATCAATAGGCGGTATCACTCTCTCGCTTCCGGATAACGTCGCCCCCCAACAAATCAGTGTCATTAAGCAAGACGACCAAATAGTGAGGTTGGACCTAGGCATTAAGCGTGAGAAGCCCATAACCAACGTAATAGATGCAACGCAACTAAAACAGCGCGGGGAAAATCTGAATAGTCAACTACAAACCTTGGCCCGTCAGCATATGTTCGCTAGCGATTATGTAGAAGTGCTTCACTATGTTCCCCCCACGCCAGATGGCCAACCGACCCAACCAACTATCCCGCGCGCTTATTATGACGTAGAGAAAGGACGCTACCTGTACGCCAAGGGCTATCCCGATGCTGTGCTGGTCACCCAGTCTGGAAGCTACGCATACTTCTATGATCGCCTCTCTATACCCCACCAAGTACTCCAGGTCGACATAAATAGCGGGGAAATACGCACCCGTTATTGTTTACCGTCAAACACCGGTAGCCTGACCGTATGGCAGGAAATGGGCGTCGTTTGTTTGGCGGCAAACCTGCCGGGAGACCAGGGAGCGGCAACTTACCGTATTATCAGAGACACACTGGAACTGGTCCGGGTGCGCGCCAGCACCGCGCTTTTGGCGCAACTAAGTACCAACAACGTACCAGACCTGGCAGTCGCCTTACGCCCTTATCTTGCTGGCGTGCAAAGCATTGCGACTGACTCACCCACCCCGCGACAGGCAGACCTGCCGCAGGAGGGATTTGTTGTCGTTGATCATTTCGACCCGCAAATGACGTTACAACAACGTTACTGGCTACGCAGTCGAGACGGCGCTGTGATCAAACCAATATTCAATCCCTCGCTGCAAAATAACGCCTCAAGCAGGCTCACGCCTATAGATCTTACCCTGGTAAATAGCGGTTATAGAGCAGAGGATGGTAGTGAGGTATTTGATTTCTATAGCGCCAAAGAAAAGCTGGTGTATCGCCAGAAGCGCAGCCAGTCAATGGTCTGGCACGAGTACATTCACGACACTCCCCAGGTATCCGTCGTCAATGGCCAGCTTTACCTCATCACGCAGGAGGGGTTGGTGAAACAATTTGATACCAAAAGCAATTACACCCTGACTGCTGTCACGCAATCGTGGCTCAAGCATCACCCTGCATGGTGGCAAGACCTTAAGACGCTGTCGGAAACAGACAATACCCTGTCGGTACTGGACATCAAACGCTCAGACGACACCGCATTATCTGTCTGGTTGAAAGAAGACATTATCGTCATCGCTGATCCCAACCTACCGCGTACCCTGCAGCTATTGGGGCTTGATGTCAGCAAGCAATACGCTTGGCTCTACGACGCCAATTCGGCCACGCTGTACAAGCAGCCATTACTCGACAATGCCGGTTTATCGCAGGCATTTGGCCAAGGAACAAAACTGCTCGCCGATACATGGGTTCCCGCGGCCAAATCGACATCCTTTCCTGGCTTGTCCCTGCTGGGTAACACCCTCTCCGTGCAAAACGAGACCAGCACACTCCCTCCATTGATTAGAGGGATAACGCAGCTAGTTGTAAGCCCACGCACCCGGATGCAGCTAACACTGGATTCAGCGCAGTGGGCCCACTACCAAAATGTGGTCGTCGATCTTAGCCATGTGAATGAAACCAGTACTGGCGAAATGAAAATTTCACTCACCATGCCCACCCCCCATACGTTACAGACAGAACGGCTGGGAGATGACTGGATCATCGCGGAAAGCTCAAGTGATAAATCATTGGTCTTGAAGAACGCATACTCCGTACCAAACATGCTGAATACCACTGCTACCTTGATCCTGCCAGGCGTAGAACAAAGGGAACGCGCGCTGAACCCACTGTACGAGATACTCAAATAGTCAGCAGGCAGAGCGAGAAACAGCAGGTGTAGAGCTTGGGGGGCTTCAAGTCGGCGCGCGACGTTTTAGGATAATCAAAGGCCCGCTTTTACAAAGCGAGCCTGTGATCAAGCTGCCAACGTAGCGCCGCCATCCACACGCAGGTCATGCATCGTGATCTGCCGTGCTCGGTCGGACGCTAAAAAACACACGGCTTCGGCAATGTCATCAGGGTCAGCGATGCGGCCCAGTGGAATGCCCAAACGCCAGGCATCCATATCGCCATCGATCACCTTCTGGGCGCTATCCGCGCTGGTCCAGAGCTGACGCTGCATTGCGGTATGCGTGGAACCCGGCGACACCGTATTGCAACGAACACCATGCGGAGCCAGCTCCAGCGCCAGGCAACGCATGAAATGGGCGGTTGCCGCCTTGGATGCGCAATAGGCCGCCATATTCAACCTGGGCACCGCCGCCGCATTGGAACCCACGGTAACGATTGCCCCTCTGCCCCGTCGCACCATGCCTTGGGCCACTGCCCGACAAAGCTGGAAGGGGCCAGTTGTATTGACGGCAAAGGTATCGGCCCAATCGGTATCGCTCATCCCCAGGATGCTACCGGGCCGCAAGATGCCGGCGACATTGACCAGGATGTCAATCGCGCCCAACTCCAGTTCGCACCGCACCACTGCGGCGTTGATGGCCATGCCATCCCGCAGGTCGGCGGGAAGGGCCAGGGCTTTTTTACGCCCACTACGCTGCAATTCGGTGACCTGATGCGTCAACCCCGCCGCGTCACGGTCAAGCAATGCAACCGTTGCACCACCTGCAGCCAGCATATGAGCAACTGCTGCGCCAATACCTTGCGCCGCGCCACTGACCAGCGCCACTTTGCCTGCAAATTCCATGCAAAACTCCCGTTCTATAGGTGGGTGAATTCAACTTCCGCTGGCGTACGTGACCCCACCTTGGGTACCACCACTGGCGCGCCATCACCGGGTGCCTGCAGCACGTCGGCATCGACACCATAGAGCTGCCGGATCAGATCAGGCGTTACTACCGTACGTGGTGCACCATTGGCTACTACGCGTCCATCACGCAGCGCCAGCAGACGGTCGGCGTAACGCGCAGCTGCCGCCAAATCGTGCAAAACCAGGACCACACTGCGCCCCAATGCGGCCAAACGCTTGAGCTGGCCCAGCACTTCCAGCTGGTGGCCAAGGTCAAGCATCGAGGTCGGTTCATCCAGCAGCAGAATGGGGGTCTCCTGCGCCAAGGCCATCGCCAGCCAGCAACGTTGCCGTTGCCCGCCCGACAATTCGTCGAGCCGTCTTTCGGCAAGTGCGCTGACTTCAGTCGCAGCCAGCGCATGACGAACAGCGCGTTCGTCCTCGCTCGACCATTGGCTGAACAAACCCTGGTGCGGATGACGGCCATGGCGCACCAGACCTGCAACGCTGATGCCTTCCGGCGCAATCGGGCTTTGTGGCAGCAAGGCCAGTTGCTTAGCCACCTCACGGGCACGCAAGCGGGACATATCCAGCCCATCAAGCAGGACCTTGCCCGCGCTGGGTTGATGCAAGCGCGCCATACAACGCAGCAGCGTTGATTTACCGCAACCATTGGGGCCAACAATCGCCAATAGTTCCCCTGGATACACCGTGACATCCACCCCATGCAGCACTTCACGCGTGCCGTGCGTAGCGACCAGCTTCTCAACACTGAGATGGGGTCTCAGGACTTCCGTATTTCCCGGCATGTTCATGGATGCCTCCTCTCGTGCTCGGCGAACAACAGCCATAACAAACAGGGGCCGCCAAGTAATTTACAAACAACACCTACAGGCAGGTCGGTATCCGGCACCAGGATGCGTGCTACGGTATCGGCCAGCACCACCAGCATCGATCCGGCAAGGGCGCTGCCCAGTAAGGCTAATCGACCACCACCGCTAAGTTTTTCTGCCAGCAAAGGGGCTGCGAGTGCGACAAAAGCGATGGGCCCACATAAACCAATTGCCAAACCGGCCAGCGCCACCGCCGTGAGTAATGCCTGCCACTGGCACATCCGCAACGACAAACCCAGGCTGGACGCGAGATCCGACTCAAAACGCAATAGCACCAACCGGCGATGGCTGAACAAAGTAATCGGCAGCAATACGACCAACCCCACAGCCAGCGGCAAAGCGGCGGTATAGCCACGCCCGTTCAGGCTGCCCAGGCTCCAGCTATACAAAGCACTGGCGTGGAGCAGTTCCTGCCGGGACATTGCCAACTCCAGCCCCGCGCGCAACAGCGCACCCAGCGCCAAGCCCACAATCAACAAGCGCTGGCCCTGCGTGCCCATACGGCCTGCCAGCAACAGCAGCAGGCATACCGCAGCCAATGCACCAAGCGGCCCAACCCACCAAGGCCCAAGCATGCCGGTGCTGCCCGCGATCAACGCCAACAGCATGGCCAAGGTAGCCCCATCGGCCAAGCCGAGCAGATCGGGCGTCGCCAATCGGTTGCGCGTCAGCGCTTGCAACAAGCAGCCTGCCAACCCAAGCGCCGCGCCCGCCAGCAAGCCGACTACCGCGCGTGGCAACCGGAACTCATAAACAAGCAACTGCACAGCGCCATCGCCCTTGCCGGACACCAAAGCCAGCAATTCCCGTGGGCTGATCCAAGTCGAACCGGCTTGCAACGCAAACATCATGGCGAGCAAGACAGCCATCGCCAGCAAGCCATCTGCCAGCAGCGCACGCCGCGCAAACAAGAAAGACACGCGTCCCAGGCGTACGGGCACCAAACCCGGCTCAAGCAGGATGGATGACCTATCTGGCGCACTCATGATTTCACCCCACTGGTTGCCAAATCACGGCGTGCCAGCCATACCAGCAGCGGTGCGCCCAACAAAGCTGTCAGCGCACTCAGCGGCGTTTCAAACGGTTGGGCGACCAACCGAGCGCATAGGTCGGCGGCCAATAGCAAGCTGGCCCCCAGCCCGGCCGCGACCGGCAGTTGCAGTGAAAGATCGCTACCCACCCAACCCCGCGCCAGGAAAGGCGCCAGCAAACCAAGAAAGGCGACCGGGCCACACAAAGCCACGGCGCTGCCGGTAAGCAACGTTACCGTCACAGCAACAGCCAACCGCAAGACGACTGGCCGATGGCCCAGGCTGCGCGCCAAATCATCTCCCAGCAGCAACGCCGACAAGGGACGCGCCAAAATCAGCGCGCCAACCAAACCGGATACGATGGGCAGCGCAGCCCACGCACACAGCGCAAGCGTAACGCCCGCCAGGGAACCCAGTTCCCAGAAACGATATTGCTCGTAAGCTGCCGGCTGGCCCAGCAACAACGTCGCCGTCAGTCCCTGAAAGCTTGCGCCCAACGCCACACCGGCCAGTACCAACCGCAACGGTGCATGTGGTGCAGGCCGCCAATGAGCTGCCGCCAACACGCAAGCATTGCCTGCCATCGCGCCCATGCCCGCCCAAAGCAGATACGCTGGGCCACTCTGTGCGCCGGCATAGGTAATCCCCAGCACCACACCCAGCGCAGCGCCTGCATTGACACCGAGCAAGCCGGGCTCTGCCAGGGGGTTGCGGGTAACCGCTTGCAACAAGCCCCCGGCTACCCCCAACGCACTGCCAACCAATAAGGCCGCCAAGGTGCGCGGCAACCGTAAATCGAGCAGGACAGGCAAAGCAGACACCGATTGCGCATCAGCCTGACCCAACAAAAGCTTCAGGCTTTCTGCGGGCCCGATTGGACCCGCCCCCAGCAGAAGCGACGATACTGCCAACGCGGGCAGTATAAGCAAAGCAAGGTAGAGCGCACTTGGCGGTCTACCTGTGAAGTGAACATGCATGCTGCGACCTATGGTTTGGGCACAGCGGGCTTGGGGGCCGATGGGCTGGTCATTACCTTCTCAACTTCCGTCAGCATGGCATGTGCTGCCAGTGGGCCGCCCAGACTGGTCCAAAGCGAACCATCCACCGCCACCATGCGGCCATTGCGCACCGCTGCCAACTGCCGGAAGGCTGAACTGTGGCGTGCGGCAGACATCGCCTCGCTGGCTTGGCCATCTGCCGCCAGTGTGCCCACAAACAGCCAATCGCCATCGATACGTTGCAGCGATTCCATGCTCAAAGGGGGCGAGTGGGCGATGCCGGCCTGGTCCTGCCCTGCCGGGCGTTGCAGGCCGATATCCGCCAGCACCTTGCTGGAGAAAGCATCGCGCAACATATACGCCGGGCCTTGCGGGTTCCAACGCACCACGCTGACACGTGCGCCAGCGGCAGGCCCCAGGCGGCCGCGTAGTGCACTGGTTTTCTGCTGATAGCCCGACAAGACGGTTTGTGCCTCGTTGGTACGCCCGGTCATATCCGCAATACGGCGCAGTGCAGTCTGCCAATCTTCGCCCAGCTTATAGCTCACCACGGTAGGCGCGACCTTACCCAGCAGCGCCAGCATTTCCGCATCGGGCATACCACCAGCCAGGATCAAGTCGGGCTTGAGCGCCAATACCTTATCGAGCACCGGGCTGGCAAACTGGCCAACCGGCGTGATGCCCGTTGCAGCGGTACCGAGATAACGCGGCATAGTGCCCTGCCCACGCCCCAAGGTGGCGCCAACAGGCTTGATACCCAGCGCCAGTACGGCATCCAGATCAAGCTCCGACAACGCCACGATACGGCGTGGCGCATCGGGCACGGCAACAGCACGGCCCTGGGCATCGTTCACCATATGCATGCCTGCCAGGGCAGCGGCCGAGCAAAGCACCAGCAGCGCAGTACGTAATTGCGTCAGCATTTTCATTTCGCCACCTCTTCCAGTTCATCCATGATGCGGTGGCGCTCGGCGTGGTAAGCCTCTTCGGTATACGTGTCTTTCCAGTACGGCACGGCATAGAGCATGTCACGCGGCAGTTTGCGCTCGTGCAACAGCCAGTCGCGAATCGCTACCACCTGTGTACTCTCACCCGCCAACGTCACCGACACCCTGCCGGTAGGCCATGCAAGGTTGCGTACCGCGTCGAGCAAGCGCGTACTCGCGCCCGCCGCGGCACCATCGCGCGACAGCCATTGCAACTCGACGCCCACAGGGTGCGGCAACGGCATGATCTCGTCACGATTTGGCACTTCAACCAGGGCATACCCACGTGCATCAGCCGGCAAGGCATTCAACACAGCAGACAACGCCGCCAGCGAGCTCGGGTCGCCCACCAGCAAGTAGAAATCGGCATTGCGCTGATGACGATCCGGCCCAGCAGGGCCCGCCACACCAATGGCATCGCCCGCTTTGGCATGCAGTGCCCAGCGCGAAGCCGGGCCATCATCGCCATGCAGCACAAAATCCACGTCCAGCTCCCCTGCCGCGGCGTCGTAACGCGCTACGGTATAAGTACGCGAAATCGGACGCTGGTCGGCGGGTGGCCAGATGGGGCCATCGGGCCCCAACGTCGGCAACACTGGCTCGACTTGCCCTTCGCGGGCGAGCATGAGCTTGATATGGCTGCCTTCCTCACCCTCGGGGAAACCGGCCAATGCTGTGCCCACCAAGGTGACCCGGCGCAATTGCGGCGCCAGCTGTGTGATACGCCGCACGCGCAAAAGGCGCGGCGGGGTACGTGGTTTGCTCATGACGATTCCTATTTCTTGTATGTAGTCTCTTGCTACGTCACAAAACTGCTCAGAACCTGTTCACGATCTTACTGCGCAGCCGTGATCAGGGCTTATGTGCTGCTCGAAAGCCCCCGCAAGGGGGACGCCGAACTGCTACGGTGCTTACGCACCAAGAAGTTCGCAGCCTCATGTACAAAAGTACATTCCGGTTTCTGCGCTGCTCTGCACCCTGCTGACGACTGCTCAAGACAGATCTTGAACAAGTTCTCAGTACCTGCTGTCGGCCACTCTCATACGGGGCAAAGCAACAAAGCACTGCGCAGATATCAACCCTGCACCACCCTCATGGCGCAAGGTCTATTAATTCAATCGACCAACTTCGGCAAAAGCCTTTCCGCCAATACCCGGCCAATGTGTTCCAACGGTGCGGGTTGTGACATCGAAGAATGCGTGGAATCCACTTCAACACTGTCGATCACACCGCCTATCCATGGCTTCCAGTCAGCGGGTTGCGGGGACTCAGCAGGTTTTTGCTTAGCCACGAACAGCAGTAGATCGCCTTCAAATCGCTGAGTACGGGAGGTACGGAACAACTGCATGGTGAGTAAGGTCACTGCGCTCAAATTGGCGATGCGGGACGAATCAAAGCCTGCCAAGGGCCTGCCGGGTTGGCATAGTAAAGCAAGGATGGCTTCAATAGAGAGCGGCGCACCATTGTCATCGACCGACTTGTCACCGCCCACATCCAACAGCGCCACCAGCGCCTCACGTTCGGTGGGCGCTGCCTTACCCTGCCAACACTCGCTGGGAAAAGCATCCATCAAGGCCAGCAGGCTCACTGCTTCACCCATTGCCTCCAATTGCGCCGCCATGGCCTGGGCAATCGCTCCACCGGCTGACCAACCTAGCAGACGGTACGGCCCCAGCGGCTGAGCCGCACGCAGTGTTGCAACATAGTCAGTCACGAGGGCCTCGAATGACTGAGGCAAGTCACCGCTCAACCCCCTGGCTTGCAACCCATAGAGCGGTACACCAGGAAGCTGCCGCGCCAAACCGAAGTAGCACCAGGACAAACCTTCGGCAGGGTGAATACAGAACAAAGCCAGCCCATGGCCAGACTGGATAGTCAGAAGATGCGCAAACTCATTGCCATCGCCAGGAGGCTGATGGCCGATTGCCTCAATGGCATCCAACGCCAATGCCAATGCCGCCAAAGTGGGGTGGCTGAACAGCATCGACACCGCGACTTCCCTGCGCAATACCAGCTGCAAACGGTTAGCAACCTGTATGGCCTGCAACGATTTGCCGCCCAGGCTGAAGAAGTCATCGTCAGGCCGCAGACCATCAACGCCCAGCACTTCACGCCATACATCGGCCACCACGGTTTCCATCGGTGTCAGCGCCATCGGGGCGGCTGGGTCACGCTTTTGCGCCACACCCGCCAATGCCTTACGGTCGATCTTGCCATTGGCGTTACGCGGCAGGCGTTCGAGCAGGTTGTAGACGCCGGGCACGGCGGGGGCTGGTAAGCGTTGCAACAGCTGGCTACGTAGATCGGCAACATCCTGCAGCTCTGCATTGGCCACCACAAAGGCGACCAGCTGCTTGATGCCGCCAGCCAAGGTCTGGCCCAGTACTGCGGCCTCGACTACACCAGGGCAGGCCAGCAACGCGCTTTCTACCTCGGCAGGCGAGATGCGGTAACCGCTGAGCTTGAATTCATCATCGAGCCGGCCGAGATAGTAAATCTGCCCATCTGCCGCCAGACGAACCTGATCGCCCGTACGGTAGGCACGCGGGTTACCTTCCAGCGCAGTCATTGGCACAAAACGCTGGGCATTTTCTGCTTCGCATTGGTAATAGCTGCGTGCCAAGCCACCACCCAATAGGCACAGCTCACCGCTCTCGCCCAATGGCAGCGGGCGCAATGCCTCATCCACCACCGCGATACCCACACCGGGCAAGGGCCGGCCGATAGGTACCGCGTCGCCCAACCAAGTCAACGCATTTGGGCCCGCCAATTCGGCGGTTGTACAGATCACAGTTGCCTCAGTTGGCCCGTACGTATTGAGCAACACCACATGGCTCGGCGCCAGGGCGCGCCAACGCGCCACACGCTCCGCCAAGGCGGCTTCACCACCGATGATGCCAAGGCGCAGGCTGTCTGGCAGCTGCTCTTCGCCATGGTCCAGGCAATGCGCCAACTCGTGCCAGAATGCTGTGGGCAGATCGAGCACCGAAATACGCTGGCGTGCGCAAGCCGCCAAAAAGCGGGGCAAGGATTCCAGCATCGCCTCGGTACGCAATACCAGGGTTGCACCATGGGTAAGCGGCAGGAAAATCTCTTCGACACTGGCGTCGAAATGGAACGGTGCAAACTGCAATACCCGGTCGTTGGCGCGCATCTGGTAGCGGATGCTCGCACCGGCCAGGAAATGGTCCAAGGCATTACGGCCCAGCAGCACCCCCTTAGGCCGACCTGTGGAACCGGATGTGTAGATCACATAGGCCAGCGCATCTGCAGGCACTGCAACCGCTTCCAACAGAGGCGCAGCATGGCTCTCTCCAGCATCATCCAGGCACAGTACCGGCGTATCGCCTGCCAACGCGGCATATTGCGTCTGGGTGATCAGCAGTACCGGCTTTGCATCAACCAACAGTTCCGCGATACGGCCGGGCGGGCTGGCCAAATCCAGCGGCAGATAACCACCACCGGCCCACAATACCGCCAGGATTGCGACGATTGTGCTTGGCTGGCGTGGCAACAGCAGGGCAACACGGGTATCCGCACCCACGCCCTGCTCTGCCAGCTTGCCAGCCAATGCTTGGACTTGGAGCAGCAGTTCGCCATAGCTCAGCACCTGACCGTCTTGCTCCAAAGCAGCATGGTCTGGATGCATCGCAGCCTGACTTGCAAACGCCTGGAGCAGCGAAACATCATTCTCGGGCAATGCTTCGCCATAAAGAATGGCGTGCGTATCGCTCGTCACCGCAGGGAACAATGTATTGGGTGAACCCGGTACTTGGCTCAGGCCCTGCCCAAACAGTTCGACCAGCGGCGTAGTAGATGCCTTCAGTACGCTATCAAGCGTATCCACCAAACTGGCATGGCAGGTTTCAAGCCATGTTGCGGAATAAGCATCGGGATTTGCGTCGAAGTCGAGCCGCAAGCCATCAGCACGAGGCGCGATGGAAATCGACAGGTCCTCAACCGGCCCTGCAGAAATCGGCAGCGTGCTCAATGCCAAACCGCCAAAGTCCAACGGCCGTTCAAACGGCATGAGGTTGATTACTGTGCCGAACAGGCGTTTATTGCCACCCACGCGGCCAAGATCACGCCGCAGGTGTTCATAGCGATAGCGCTGATGTGGTCGGATCTCACGCATGGCCTTGGCGGCTTCACGTACGAGATCGGCAAAGCCGGCTTGCGGGTTGATGACAATACGCAACGGCACGATATTCATGGCCATACACGGCCGGTTCAACGTTACCGAACCCAACCGATTCATCACTGGCAGCCCCAGCGTCAAATCATTACTGCCTGTCTGGCGATACAGCCATGTTGCAATACCTGCGACCACCCAGGCTGCCCAGTCCACAGAAAGGTTAGCCGCTGCCTGCTGCCATGCACCGAAAGTATCGGGCGTCAGCTGGCCGCGCAGACGTTGTACCCCACGAGCAACCGGCTTCGGCATAGCCAGCAACGCAGGTTCAGGCGCATCGGTAAGCTTTGCCGACCAAAATGCCTGATCGCGTTGGCGAGCAGGTGAGGCTTCGTACGCTGCATCTTCATTCACCACCGACAGTAGCGACCAATCGCGTGGTGCACTGGTCTGCCCTGCCAGTAGCGAGGTATAACGCGCCGCTGCAGCCTGTGCTAACAGCGCATAACCATATCCGTCCAATGCAACATGATGGACAGCCAGGAACCAGATGTAATGCTCAGGCCCAAGCAGCAGCAGTTTGCACTGGAAGAGTGGTCCCTCCGCCAGACTGGTCGGGCGGGCAATGGCAGCCTGCATCCAGGCTTGCGCAGCATCAAGCGCAGATGACTCGGCGGAAAAATCGATGCGATCGAGCACCCAATCTTCCAACGTGGTCGGCGTCTGCCAAACCGTTTCCAGATCGCTGCCGAAACGCATATGCAAGGTATCGCACGCTGCGAGTACCTCACGTAGCGCCTGCTCCAGCACCACCTCGTTCAGCTCGCCACGCAGTTCCACTGCTTCCGCGGTCCAATACGAGGGATTGGCGAGGTCGAGCTGCTGACCGAGCCAAATACCGTATTGCGCTTCGGTCAGCGGCAAAGCCAGGGCTTGTTCGGCAGCACCCATGTCAGCGTTGTCCTTGTGCGCTCAGTAGTCCCCACCAATTCGTCAGCGTGGGCTGCTCACCCAGCTGGGCGAAACTGATATCTGCACCGGCAGCACGCCAACGTTCCACCAGGCTCATCAGGCGGATTGAATCGAGGCCGGCATACAAGAGGTTGTCATCAAACAACAAGTCGGAAGCTGGCATCTGCAGCAGCTTGGCTACTTCGGCGCGCAGCGCTGCCAGGCTCTGAGGCAAGGGGTTGGCAGGCTTTAGCGCGGCAATAGCCTGCTGCGTGCTCACCACCATACCGCAACGCTGCGAGACGTAATCCAACGCCATGGCGTGTTGTTCAGGCGAAAAGTCAGCTACGGCATCGCCCACATAAATCGGGCGAATATCGCGCATGAAAGCGTCGCTCGCTGTCACCATGCAGCCGATGTGCGCATAGATGCCGCAGATCATCAGCTGGTCACGCCCCAGGGCTGCCATCCGCGATTCCAAATCGCTACGTACGAAGGCGCTGTAGCGCCATTTGGTCAGCACCGTGTCGTTTGCACGCGGCGCGAGGGCTTCCACCACGGGCACACGTTCAGGCTGGGCGGTAATGCCGGGGCCCCACCACTCCTGCAACAAGCCCCGCTGCTCGGGCGACTGTTCACCCGGTTGGGCGGTATACACCACGGGAATACTCATTGCATCACACGCATCGCGCAGCTGCCGGATATTGGCGATCAACGTCGGGACCGGCTCGGCTTTCGGATCGAAGAAATCGAGAAAGTACTCCTGCATATCGTGTATCAGCAGCACAGCGCGCTTGGGCTCGGGCAGCCAGTTGACCCGGTTCTGGGGCAAGTTGGCAGGCATGGGATATGAAGCGATTCTGGGGATAGTCATGGGAGCATCAGTTTGAAAATAAGGGTCGTTCACGCGCTATTCGGCTGATTCAGCCAGGGCGCAGGCAATACGCTCGCGCAAGGTGCGTTTATCCACCTTGCCTACGCCGGTCTTGGGAAATTGATCGACAAACTCGAAACGGTCGGGAATCTTGTACTGGGCAAGGCCGCGCAGGCGCAAAAAACCGGCCAGCTCGACCATGCGCAATGCAGCACCAGGCCGGGCAATGATGAAGGCGCAGCTTTTCTCGCCCAGGTAAGCATCCGGCATGGAAACCAAGGCCGCGTCGTGTACCTGCGGGTGAGCCAGCAGGTGGTTTTCAACTTCTTCTGCCGCCACTTTTTCGCCACCACGGTTGATCTGGTCCTTGGCACGCCCTTCAACTACCAAGTGCCCGCTGGGCAACCTGCGTACCAAATCACCCGTACGGTAAAAGCCATCGGGCGTGAAAGCGCGTTCGTTATGCTGCTCGGCACGGTAATAGCCGCGAATGGTGTACGGGCCGCGGGTCAACAGGTGGCCCACTTCGCCATCCGGCAAATCGTGGTCTTCGTCGTCCACCACGCGGACTTCATCGTCAACCGAAATCGGGCAGCCCTGCGTAGTCAAAACCAATTCAATCGGGTCGTCGGCACGGGTGTAGTTGACCAGCCCTTCGGCCATGCCGAACACCTGCTGCAACTGGCAACCCAGCTCTGGCTCAACCCGGCGTGCCGCTTCCTCGCTGAACTTGGCTCCTCCCACTTGCAACCATTGCAGGCTGGCTAGCGCCGGCCGGTTCTGCTTGGCAGCATCCAACCAAATCATCGCCAAGGGCGGCACCAGCGCGGTATGGGTGACACCCTCACGGGCAATCAATGGGAAAGCGGCATCCGGCGCGGGGCTGCGGCTGAGCACCACACAACCGCCGGCATAGAACACACCCATGCTGCCAGGGGAACTCAATGGGAAGTTATGCGCAACCGGCAACGCACAGAGATAAATACTCTCCGGGGTAAGACCGCAAATTTCAGCACTGGCGCGCACACTGTAGAAATAGTCGTCGTGTGTGCGGGGAATCAATTTGGGTAAGCCAGTGCTGCCACCAGAAAGCTGCAAGAAGGCAATGTCCGCTGCGCTTGGCCCGACAGGATCTTCCATCCCACTCACTTCACGGTACAGACTGTCGAACGCCACGAATTCGGCTGCCTCCCCCACCACAATCACGTGGCGCAAGCTGGGTGCCAATGGCAACACTTCACACGCAAGCTGGCGGTAATCAAAACCACCATCTGCATCAGCAATCAGATACGCCACTGCATCGGTATGGGTGCAAAAATGACTGATCTCGGCGCGCCGGTGTGCGGGCAGCGCAAAGACCGGTAGCGCGCCAATACGAAATAAGGCAAAGATGGCGACGAAAAACTCCGCCACATTCGGCAGTTGCACCACGACGCGGTCTTGAGCGCGAATACCAATCGATCGCAGGCCAGCTGCCACTTTGTCAACACGCTGGTCCAAATCGGCATAGCACCAACGCCGCTCGCCACAAACCAGGGCGATCCGATCAGGCCATTGCTGGGCGCTGTCAGATAACAAATCACCCAGCGTCAGCCCTCGCCAATAACCAAGCGCACGATAACGGGCTGCCACTTCTTCCGGCCACGCAACGCAGCCTGGTAATACATCCTGTTTCATCATGCCTCCAATGCCGCTTCCAGGCCCATCGCCAGCAGCATGGTACGTAATTTGGCGCTGGTCTCGGCGAACTCAAGTTCGGGCTCGGAGCCAGCGACAATGCCCGCACCGGCATAAAGCGTGGCGCTATCAACACCGATTTCGGCACAGCGAATGGTCACTGCCCATTCGCCATCGCCTTCCGCATCACACCAGCCGACCAGACCGGCGAAATAACCACGGTCAAAACCTTCAACGGCGGCGATGAAGTCACGGGCGGCATTGGTGGGGAAACCACATACGGCCGGTGTAGGATGCAACGCGAGTGCCAAGGCCAATGAGCTATGGGTAGGGTCGATCAAATCACCACATACCTTGGTGCCAAGGTGCCACATGGTGGGTGTTGCATGCAGTGAAGGCGCAGCAGGGACGTGTAGATTTTCGCAATAGGGTCGTAACGAATCCGCTACCGCATCCACAACCAAAGCGTGTTCATGCCTGTCCTTGGCCGAATGCAGCAGGCCTTCGGCGCGTTTTGCATCCTCAATCGGATCGGCAGATCGGGGAATAGAACCCGCCAGCGGCTGTGATATGACCTCGCGGCCGTAGCGCGAGAGCAGGAGTTCTGGACTTGCACCCACCAAGTAGCGATGCTGATCCAGATTCACTGCAAATGTGTAGCCGTGGGCATTACGGCTCACCAACCGTCGCAACAGACTCGGTATATCCACCTTGGCTTGCAGCGCCAAAGCGCGAGACAAGACCACCTTCTCGAAGTCTTGTGCAGCAATACTGCCCAAGGCGCGGGCAACGTTGTGCTGATAGCTGCCGAGCGGCGGCATCATCTGCGTTTTACCAACGCACTGTGTCATCGGCGCTGCTATCGGTGAAATCGTGTCGTCGACACCTTGACCAACCAAGCAACGCGCAGGCAGGATAAGTCGTGCTGACGCATCGGAACGAAAAGGCACCGCACCCAGCAACCGTGGCTCACGCACGCCGTCACGTCTGGCTTGACTCAATAGAGTTGTCGCTGCTTCCACCAAATGGTTGTCGGCGCAAACCGATAGTTCAGCCCGCACCCCATCTGCCAATAATGTCTGCCGCCGAGAAGCAAACAAGGTGGCACTCGACTGATATTGGCTAAGCAAATCATTGGCCCGCAGGGCAATGCCAAGTTCTCGAATCCTGTCGTTCATCCTGGTTTTCCTCAAGCATGGTTGAGCCTTCACGCCCAAATAAGGCGTCAGGCCTGCAATCGACCCGCCGTAAACGGACCATGGCCGCGGTGAAATCGGGCCCATGCTAAAACCAAATGCGAACCGTTTGCAAATTTAAATGATATTGACTCTCATTTAAGTTTATTGGCATGATGCGATGCAATATGGCAAGGAAGACCCACCTACAAGCTGATATTCAGCAGCCAAACACCCGCATTTATTCAATTGAAACAAAAGCCTGCCATCTTTCATCCACGATGTTGAGCAAACGATGTTTGTATCTGAACACTGCCGGGCAACCTAAGCAATTGCCAGTGTCACGCTGACCATTACAGAACAAATATCAACCGTTTCTTATTTGACGATCCAGGCCACTTCAACACCCATCCCTGTTGGGCCATGCCGAACCAAACGTGATGTCTGTTTGACGCTAGCCAGATAAATCTGACGAGTAGAGGACCCCGCCCAAGCGAGGGAAAAGCAATGAAACGAGATCTACCCAATGACGGCGAGCTTCTGTCGTCCCAGCTTGTCCATATCGAACCCATGCCCTCACCCGATGAGGTTCGGTCGAGCCTACCCCTGACCGATCGCGCACTGACCACCGTGTTGAGCGGTCGCCACGCGCTGAGCAATATTCTCGATGGCCATGATCCGCGGCTTGCCGTCATCGTAGGCCCATGCTCGATTCACGACACGGTTGCAGGTCTGGATTACGCTAGAAGATTGAAAGCGCTGGCAGACGAGTTGGCAAGCCGACTCTACCTCGTGATGCGTGTCTATTTTGAAAAACCACGCACCAGCATCGGCTGGAAAGGCTTGATCAACGACCCTCATATGGACGGCTCGTGCCAGATTGCCGAAGGCATGGCGCGCGCGCGCCGCTTCCTGCTTGACGTCAATGAACTGGGGCTACCCGCCGCCACCGAGGCGCTCGACCCTTTATCGCCCCACTATCTGAGCGAATTGGTCAGTTGGACCGCCATCGGCGCACGTACTACCGAATCACAAACCCATCGCGAAATGTCCTCTGGCCTCGCCATGCCGGTCGGCTTCAAGAATGGTACCGATGGCAATGTCGACACCGCCGTCAACGCCATCATTGCTGCCGGCCGCTCACAAGCATTCCTCGGCATCGATCCAACCGGGCGTGCTGCCGTCCTTCGTACACCCGGCAACCGCTATGCCCACCTGGTGCTGCGAGGGGGCGGTGGGCGGCCCAACTATGATTCGGTCAGCGTCACCCTGGCAGAACAAGCCTTGCAAAAGGCAGGGCAAAAAGCCCGTATTGTCGTCGATTGCGCCCATGCCAACTCCTGGAAGAAACAAGAACTACAAGCCGCCGTGCTGACTGACGTCGTCCACCAACGGCAACGTGGCAACCGTTCCATTACCGGGGTCATGATCGAAAGCTTTATCGAGCCGGGTAATCAGTCCATCCCGGCCGACCTCAGCCAATTACGTTACGGCTGCTCGGTAACCGACTCTTGCGTGGGCTGGGCAGATACCGAAGCCATGCTGCGCAAAGCCTATGCCGCACTTGGCGCATAGGCCGTTAAAATGCGGCGCGATTCAAAATAAGTATTTACCTCCAATTCATTGAAAGTTGTCTCCATGGCTCACGCCCGTTTTTCGCGTGTCATCGCCCTTATTGCAGCAGTTCAGTTCGTCTATATCCTCGATTTCATGATGTTGCTGCCGCTGGGTGCGGATTTGGCGCGGGTGCTGGATTTCCCGGCTGACAAATTGGGCTGGCTCTCAGCCGGCTATACGTTGGCTTCTATGATGGCCGGATTGGTTTCCGTCAAATGGCTTGATCGCTTCGATCGGAAATCCGCATTGTTGGCCTGCCTGGGTGCACTGGTGCTTTGTACATTGGCAACGACATGGGCCGATAGTTTATGGAGTCTGCTGCTAGCCCGCGCTTTGACCGGTTTGTGCGGTGGCCCCGCAGTGGCAATTGGTATGGCCATGGTTATCGACTCAACGCCCCCCCAAGCACGTGGACAAGCAATCGCCCGGGTGATGATCGGCTTTTCGCTGGCCGCCATCGCAGGCGTACCAATGGCTTTGGAGTTGGCCCAACGCGGTAGCTGGACCACCCCGTTCTATGTGGTAGCCGCCCTCGCGGCACTGGTATGGATTGCCGTTGCCAAGCTGTTGCCCTCCATGCGTGCCCACATCGATAAAGCCGTAGAGATTACGCCGCGTACGCTGCTATCACGCCCCACAGTGCGGCTTGCCTACTTGGTTCAAGCTGCCAGCCAGTTTTCAGCCTTTCTCATCATCCCAAGTTTCGCAGCCTACTATCTAGTGAATCTTGGCTTCCCGCGTGAACATCTGAGCCTGCTTTACCTTGCCGGAGGTATAGCCGCACTCGTATTGATGCAAATATTGGGTCGCTTGAGCGACAAAGTCAGCCCGCGGCTAGCGGTCATCGTTGCCAGCGTGTGTTTTCTGCTGGGGCTCGCTCCGCTGTTCGGGCTGACAGACCTGCCGCTCTACTTGCCGTTCGTGGTGTTCATGGCAGGCAATGCCGGCCGTAACGTGAGTTTGGCCGCCATCACCAGCCAAATTCCTGCTGCTCACGAACGGGCAGGCTACATGGCGTTACAGAGCATGGTTCAGGATATCGCTATTACCGCAGCCGCCATGGTCTCCACCGTCACCTTGGGCATGTCCGGCGATGGCAAAATCACCGGCACCAGTACCAATGCAGCAATCGCCGCGGCATCCGCCACACTCGTTCTGGTTGGGCTATTCAAGCTTTACCAAAGTAGAACGGAAACCCCCGCGCCGCAGACTGCCGGACCCACTGAAGCGTATAACCCAATGAAACATGAGGCTTTGTAGCCCGGCCAACGTAAAGAAATCGCCGATAATAGGGGCAACCTGTTCAACGTGTTTTGCACATCAGCAATAGGGTGTTGAACAGGTACCAGGTGATGAAAGAGGCTTATTTCAAGCTCACAGGCTGTACTACCGGCCTGATGGGCACACTGATGTTGCAAACATTGATGTGCTCGGCGCTGTGTACATACCAATCACCACTGGCATGCCGCCGGGCCTCCACCCAAGCCTGCCAGGTGCGGGTGTCGGTTCGTAACAGCTCCAGCGCAGGCCGTTCTGCCTCCGGTAGGTCGGCCAGCAGGCGTACACTACGAATGGGGCTGTGCTGCTCGGGCTTGTCGTAAAAGCCCATCGCCCCACCACCGCGCGGTAAAGCCGCCAAAAACTCCATGCCTTTGACCACCCGCCCTACTACCGTGATATTACGGTCAAGCGCCCGTGGCGCCTGCCCAATAATTGCGTAAAGGCTGCTGCCATTACTGCTATCTACCGGGTTACCGCGCCCAGCCCCAATCACGCCATAGCAATGCGGAATCCAGGCTTGGTTGTGCTTGGGGTCGGCAGCGACGGGCATACCATCGATAAAGCCGGTCATCGGGGAAAAACCATCAGCATCTTTCAACGGGGTGAAAACCAGCCCTTTTTGGGGAATAGAGAACTCCGCCGGCAGCTTGGCTTCTGCAGAACCCAATGACTTGGGCTTTTCCTGCGCGGCATCTTCATCTTCAGGCGCACCCCACTGGGTCACGAAGTTGTCCTGCACCCGGATCACCGCCAAACCATCGAAATAACGCTCGTGTGCCAATTTACGGATATTCGCCACATGGCGGGGGGCAAACCGTGGTGCCAACTCCAGCAGCACTTGGCCGCCATTGACTTCCATCAGCAGCGTATTTTGCGGGTCCAGCACGCGCCAGTCGGTCGCAAGCGACTGCTTCAGCACGTCAGCCGGGCTGTTCGACCCCGATTTGGCGGCATAACCCACGCCAATCCCAGCAAGGATCATCAAGGTAAAGCGCAACATGAACTGAAGCACAGCCATCCTCCCGTGGTTTGGTAACCATCTGCCCCCGATCAAACAAGGCAGCGTCGCAAACAGCATGCCATGCAGGGCCGCTATGCCGAAATAGTGTCGTCCATAACGTGGCGATAAGGCGACATAGCCCAGAGCCTGGGCGACGTCTATGCTTACCCATGGGTTAAACAAAACCACGTATTGATCACTGCAGCCAGTGCATGAGCCTAGCGCCTCTCGACATCGCCACACTTGCTCTTTGTCGCGGCCTGATCCAGTTGCTGCTGTCTGGCCTATTGCTCTTCGCCATCCGTTACGACCGTGATGGCAGCGGCCCCGGCTATTGGGCTTTGGGCTTCGCATTGAATGGCTTGGCGCTGACCACTTTCGTCCTACGCCAACCCGAACTAAACGCACCACTCAACATCATCAATAATCTGGCCACCGGGTTTGGCAGCTGCGCCTTGCTGTTCGGTTTCTGGCGCTTCAATAAGCAGCAACCTCTCTGGCCCTTGCTCGCGCTGATAGGCGGCCTACCCATCGTCAGCCTCATAATCGGAGGCGATTTATGGCAAAACTCGGCACCGCGTGCCTTGATCACCTCATCGTCTCTTCTGGTGTTTTATATCGGCCTGCTGTTTCTGCTGGATAAACCGTACCGGCCCGAAATCGAGGTGCTGTTTCGCTGGCTGCGACGGCTGATTCTTGCCTATCTACCCATTTTTTTCTGGCAGTACGGCCTGCTGTACATAAGCTGGCTGGGTAGAGAACTCACCGGGCCGTATGAGATTTACCGCGCCGTATTTGGCATTGCCGCCCTGCTCTTCACTCTAACACTGGCGGTAGCCTGCATCGGCCTGCAGTTTGTGCGCATCTCGGCCCACAATGCTGATAGCGCCGTCACTGATTGGCTGACCGGATTGTTGAACCGTCGCGGACTCAGCTTGCTGGCAACCCAGGACGACGCCCGCCGTGAGCGCGACCGCGGCGTCAGCGCCGTCATCTGTCTGGATATCGACCATTTCAAGCAAGTGAACGACCGGCTGGGGCACGCCGCAGGCGACAAGGTGTTGCAGATGTTGGGCGAGGTTATTCGCGCCAACGTACGGGGCCATGATATTGCCGCACGCCAAGGTGGCGAAGAATTCGGCGTAGTGCTCGTAGGCAGCGATGAGATACAAGCGATACAGGTTGCCGAACGCATACGGCAAGACTTCAGCACCCGCAGCCTGACCCTTGGCTTGGCGCTGCAAGACCCGATTACTTTAAGCGCGGGAGTAGTCGGCATCGCCAATGACCGGACCGTACTACAGGCTCTCGATGCCGCCGATGTTGCGCTCTATGCTGCCAAGCGCGCAGGGCGTAACCGCGTCATGTCCGCTTCTTCAATGGCAGGTGCAGGGGGACCTTAAGCACGCTTATGGCGCTAAAAGCACCCTGAACCTGCCTAGTGAATCAGCTACCCCTTGCTGGTCTGCTGCGCCAGATAGGCTTTGGCTTTAACACCCACGAGACGACGCCCTGCGTTATCGCCCGCAATCCACTCATCAGGGGAGAACAAGTCAAACAGACCGACCTTTAATAGCGTTGGCACAGACAATTCCAACTCTTTCTCGATCTCCCCGCGTACCCCATTGTTGTACTGCTCTACATTGAACAGCATGGTAGCGACGGTACCCGTTTGCACACGGCTGCCATCCTTCAGTTGTACCGTCGGCAGAGATTGCCCTTCGGCCAGAATCTTTTGGTTAACGGCAGCCAACTCGGCAGTGTTCTCGGGGGTAAGGGATGACATCGGCAAGCTCCTAGACAAGAATTGTTCGCAATACTGAGTTTGGAGCACTCTGCAGAATTACAAGCCCCCCACACAAATAAAACTTGCTTAATGTCCCACGAGCCAAGGTAACGCGTTGAACAGGACTTACTTCAGATAGTTTCACCCTACACTTTTGCTGATGATTTATGACTATTACGCTCTCGACAATGCCAATTTATAAAAGACGCAGTGCTAAATAACTACCAGCGCGAAGATATTCCACTTGTGCTGTTATTGCGTCACTAACAATTGCTTCGCCCACATCTGTCAATTTAGCTTTTTTTGCATCTAAGACAGACAGTTGTAATAGCTGCATTGCTACATCCATGGCTTTTTGAAAAGCAGTCATATTGTTATGACAACCGAATTCATTGATCAATGTCTGCATACGGCAGTCGGCATCATCACGTAGCATCTTGTATTCAGAGAATGAAACACTGCCATCCTGATATACCTCATTGATCAAGTCTTCTAAACTTTGAGATGTAAATGACATAGTGCGCTCCTTGAAAGTACATCAAGATTAAAAATGTAAACAGCGTTATGCTGTCGTAATGACTACGCCCGTATCGCTACCATCTACAAATCCGGGATTAACAGAATCCTGTTTTAGTAAGCAGCAACCAGTCGATATTGGTTATTGAAACACGATTCTATTAAAAGTTCATTTAAAGGGTTATTGAGCGCATATGAGAGTCTCATGACCAAACTATTCAATCAAAATGGCAAAATATAATTGTCAGATAATTGACTTGGCAATCACTCATTGTTACCTAATAGTATTTTGGCTTGGATTGCCTTGATACGGCCAAGACCCGGAATAACTACGAAGCACAGGGCAAAGATATAGGGCGAAAGAAGAATGGTAAGAATAAGAACCTGTTCAAAGTCCTCTCCACGTCGGGGATACCGCGTTAAAAATACCCTTGGGATGCCCATTTACCACTTGCAAACTCTGCTTCCTGGGGTGTTTTCGCTTCGTCTTGCCCTGATGCGTTGGTCTTTGAACAGGTTCCAGCCATTACGATTACTTCATCGTCGGCATCACAAATTCCGCACCCGAACGTATTGACTGCGGCCAGCGCGCTGTCACCGTCTTGAGTCGGGTATAGAAGCGAATCCCCTCAGCACCATAGGCATGGTGGTCGCCAAACAACGAAGCTTTCCACCCACCAAAACTCATGAATGCCATGGGCACCGGGATCGGTACATTCACCCCCACCATCCCAACCTGGATGCGGGCGACAAAGTCACGCGCCGTGTCGCCATCACGTGTGAAGATAGCCGTGCCGTTGCCATAGGCGTGCTCGTTAGTAATCCGTACCGCTTCGTTATAGCTATCCACCCGCACCACGCAGAGCACCGGGCCAAAGATTTCTTCCTGATAGATCTTCATGTCGGTGCTTACATCGTCGAACAACGAACCGCCCAAGAAGAAGCCGCTTTCGCCACCCGCCACGACATGGCTGCGACCATCGACCACCAATTCGGCCCCCTCTGCCACTCCGGCATCGATGTAGCCTATCACCTTGTTTTTGTGCTCACGGGTAACCAAGGGGCCCATTTCGACATCGGCTGCGCTATCCCAGCTGCCAATCTTAAGCGCCCGCACTTTAGGGGCCAGCTTATCGACGAGCGCATCCGCTACCGCATCGCCCACCGCCACCGCCACCGAAATCGCCATGCAACGCTCTCCGGCCGAGCCATATGCGGCACCCATCAGTGCATCAACAGCCTGGTCCAGATCGGCATCGGGCATCACCACCATATGGTTCTTCGCCCCGCCCAGGGCCTGGACACGCTTGCCGTTCGCTGTACCGGTGGCGTAGATATACTGCGCAATCGGAGTAGAGCCGACAAAGCTCACGGCCTGGATATCAGGGTGGGCCAAAATGGCATCCACTGCCACTTTGTCACCCTGCACAACGTTGAATACACCATCGGGCAGACCTGCTTCCTTCAACAGACGTGCCAGAATCAACGATGTAGAAGGGTCGCGCTCACTGGGTTTGAGAATAAAAGTATTGCCCGCTACCAGCGCCAGCGGGAACATCCACATCGGTACCATGGCGGGGAAATTGAAGGGCGTAATACCGGCCACCACACCCAGCGGCTGGCGCAAGCTATAGCTGTCGACGGCAGTACCAACATTGTCGGCAAATTCGCCTTTCAATAAATGCGGTGCGCCGCAGGCGAATTCCACCACTTCCAAACCGCGGATCAATTCGCCATGCGCATCGGCTTTCACCTTGCCGTGTTCGGTGGCAATCGCGGCCACAATCTCATCAGCGTGCTTTTCCAGTAGCTCCTTGTATTTGAACATCACCCGCGCACGTCGCAGCGGCGGTGTGGCGGCCCAAGCCGGAAATGCCGCCTTGGCTATCGCAATCGCCGTATTCACTTCTTCGGCAGTGGCAAGCTGAACACGGCTCATCACCTCGCCAAAAGCAGGGTTGTAGACATCGCCGAAACAGTTGGACGTACCGTGGACTTCAGCGCCATTAATCCAGTGGTGGAGTGTATTTGCCATATTTTGGAATTCCTTTATCTATTCTAACCAGCTGCCCGAATCGATTGCCTCAGCACATCCGCCATATTGGCCAACTCATCAGGCGTGGAAACAAAGGTGGGCCCCATGGCAATGATGTCGCCAGTAAAGCGAAACAGCACGCCACGCTTCAGCGCCTCTTCAAATACACGCAGTGCCCTTAATCCAGGCTTGCCCTCAATAGGTGCAAGCTCTACCGCCGCTGCAAGCTGGCAGTTACGGATATCAACAATATTGGCTTCGCCCTTCAGGCCGTGAACGGCCTCTTCCAACGTCTTGCTCAAGCTGTTTACCTGGTCGTAAATGCCTTCCTCGGCAATCACATCGAGCGCTGCATGCGAAGCCGCCACGGCAAGGGCATGGCCCGAATAGGTATAGCCGTGGAAGAACTCGACCATATGCTCCGGTCCAGTCATGAAGGTGTCGTAGATTTGCTTGGTTGCGATCACACCGCCCATGGGAACAAGGCCGTTGTTCACCCCTTTGGCAAAGGTGATGAGGTCGGGCGTAACATTCCAATAATGCGCAGCGAAAGGTTTACCCATGCGGCCAAAGCCGGTAATCACCTCATCGAAAATCAACAAGATGCCATGCTTGGTGCAGATGTCACGCAGACGCTTCAAATACCCCTTGGGCGGCACCACCACGCCGGCAGAACCCTGCATGGGCTCGACGATCACCGCCGCGATGGTCGATGCATCGTGCAGGGCGACCAGCCGTTCCAATTCATCAGCCAGATGGGTGCCCCAGTCCGGCTCGCCCTTGGAATACGCCATTTCCTTCAGGTTGTGGGTATGCGGTAAATGGTCCACCCCTTGCAGCATGCCGGCAGAAAACATCTTGCGGTTCGCCACCATACCGCCCACCGAGATCCCGCCAAACCCCACACCGTGGTAACCCTTTTCCCGGCCGATAAAGCGCGTACGGTGTGCCTCACCACGCGCCCGGTGATACGCCAGGGCCATTTTCAGCGCGGTATCGACCGCCTCGGAGCCAGAGTTGCAGAAGAACACATGCTCGAAACCCGCAGGCGCCGCCTCGGCAATCCGCTCGGCCAGCTTGAATACACCCGGCGTACCCATCTGAAACGCCGGGCTATAGTCGAGCACATCCAACTGGCGCTTGACGGTTTCCACCAATTTGGGATGGCGATGGCCCAGGCCGCAGCACCACAAGCCCGAGAGCGCATCAAATAGCTTGTTGCCCTCTGTCGTCCAGTAATAGCTACCCTCCGCCCGCGCCAGCAACCGATTACTGCGATGTTCCGCACTCTGTTTGAAATAGCGGTTATGGCTGAAGGGCATCCAGTAGGCGTTCACGTCCAGGTTCGGATCAAGCGTATTGGCATTCATCTTGGTCTCCATGGCAGAAAGTGTAATGATCTGTATTGGCGGTGTACTGGGTTTGCTGGCTGGCGCACCACCGGAATGCCCGCAGTATCTGCCCGCGATAAGCCATATCGCCATATACAAAGCCCGCCTCAAGGTCACAAGATGTATTGACCCAACAGGCAGTACAGTTTGCGAGTGCCGCTTACCATGCTCCAACTAAACTCCGACGCAGCCATATCGCTCACCGAACAGATTGTTGGCAGCCTCGTCACCAAGATAGAACGCGGGGTGCTCAGTGAAGGCGCACGGCTTCCCTCGGTACGCAGCTTGGCGCAGATGACCAAGGTAAGCCCCTTTACCGTAGCCGAAGCCTACAACCGGCTAGTAGCGGCAGGCTGGATACAATCGCAAAAGGCACGGGGCTATTTTGTCGCCACCCGAGGCAAAGCCCTTGCCCCAACGCAACGTGCCCCGGTGGACGAGGCCTGGTTACTTAGCCGCGTGTATGAAGACCGGGCGTTGGAACTACAAGCCGGTGGTGGCTGGTTGCCGCCTGATTGGTTGTACGAATATGGCATGCGTACCGCGCTGCGCCAGTTGGCCAAAGCATCAGGCGATGTTTTAACACGCTACGGCCACCCGCAAGGCTTGCCCGAGTTACGCCAGCATCTACAATGGCGGCTCGCATTACGTGGTATCGAAGCACCAGCAGAACAGATCGTCCTCACTCATGGGGCGAGCCAAGGGCTCGATTTGGCGATTCGCTTGCTGGTGCAGCCGGGCGACACAGTCCTAATCGACAACCCTGGCTATTCCACCCTCATCGCTGCCCTGCTCGGCCATGGCGCAAAATTGTTCGGCGTACCACGCACTCCCACCGGGCCAGATGTACCGGTGCTGGCTCAACTGGCTGAACACGAAAGGCCAGTCGCCTTCTTCACCAACAGCGCCCTGCATAACCCCACCGGCACCAGCACCACGGCCACTACAGCGCATCAAATCCTGAAGTTGGCCGATAAATACAACTTCCGTGTGGTGGAAGACGACCCGTTTGCCGACCTGTTGGCTACACCCATACCCAACCTTGCTGGCTTGGATAATCTCGAACGGGTGATCTACCTGGGCAGCTTTTCCAAGACGCTGTCACCCGCCCTGCGCGTCGGTTATCTGGCAGCCGATGCCCGTACCATAGCGCGAGCCACCCAATTGAAGATGACGGCAGGGCTTACGGGTTCCGCCATCATGGAATCCGCCGCGCTGAACATGCTGACAGATGGCCATCACCGTACTCATCTCGACCGGCTGCGCGAAAGGCTCGCCGAGGCGCAACATAGGGTATGCGGCCGACTAACCGAGCTAGGGTGGTCCATTTTCCACCCACCTTCCGGTGGCTTGTTTTTGTGGGCCGAAGCACCTGCCGGGCTTGATACCGACCAGCTGACCAACGCCGCCGCCACCGTTGGCATTGCCTTGGCACCGGGCCATTTCTATCACCCTGCGGGCAGCCCTAGCCGTCACTTCCGCTTCAATGCCGCGTGGGCGGATAACAGTCGACTTTATGGTTGGCTGGCAGGGCAAGCGGTTCGCTAAAGCCACACGCCAGATCAGTAGCCCCCCCACTGCTAGCCCGACAGTCATTTACCACTCATGTATCCGGTTGGCAGAATGATGCGGATTTCAAAAACGGCGTGATGATTCGCTTCACCCTATCGAGGACACCATGGCTCACCCCACCGGCATTCACCCTACGCCCCTCGCCGCATTGCTAGCTCGCGAACGTGATCGCTATACGGCGGCCCGTCCCCTCTCACAAGCATTGGCGCAACGCACCAATGCTCATCTGCTATATGGCGTACCACTGCATTGGATGACAGATTGGGGCACCCCTTTCCCACTCTTTGTCGAGCAAGCCCGCGGTGCGCGGTTTCGCGATGCCGATGGGCATGAATACGTGGATTTCTGCCTGGGTGACACCGGTGCAATGTTTGGCCATGCGCCCAAAGATGTCGCCGCTGCAGTCAACCGCCAGTCTCAACTTGGCTTCACCACCATGCTGCCCGGCGAGGATGCCGCCAGGGTGGGCGAGCTGCTTGCTGAACGCTTTGGCCTGCCCTTCTGGCAATTCGCCATGACGGCTACCGATGCGAACCGCTTCGTCATCCGCTGGGCTCGCGCGGTTACCGGTCGTACCAAAGTGCTGGTTTTCAATGGTTGCTACCACGGCACGGCTGACGATGTATTTGTCGATCTGGTTGACGGGGTGCCCACCCAACGGGACAGCCTGCTGGGCCAAGCCTACAACTTGAACGACCATACTGTTGTGGTCGAGTTCAACGATTTAGCTGCTTTGGAAGCGGCGTTGGCGCAAGGCAATGTTGCCTGCATGCTGGCTGAACCCGTCATGACCAATATCGGCATGGTGTTGCCACAGCCCGGTTTCTGGGCAACGGCATGTTCGCTTATCCGTGAGGCCGGTTCCCTCTTGGTGTGCGACGAAACCCACACCATTTCCACCGGGCCAGCCGGCTACGCCAAGGCGTATGGTCTGGAGCCCGACTTTTTCGTGCTGGGCAAACCCATTGGCGGCGGCATACCGTGCGCGGTGTATGGCTTTAGTGCCGAGCTGGCGCAGCGTATGCAAGCCGCCAAATCCGCCGCACCCCCGGGCCATTCCGGCATTGGCACCACCCTCACCGCCAATGCATTGGCGATGGCTGCTATTCGCGCCACGTTGGAAGGTGTCATGACCGACGCGGCCTATGCCCATATGATCAACCTGGCTACGCAACTGGCGGCGGGCCTGCGTGGCTTGATCAAGCAATATGGTTTGGAATGGTGCGTCAGCCAGGTAGGTGCACGCACCGAATTCCAGTTCTGCGCCCAACCGCCTCAAAATGGGACCGAAGCATCGCTAGCCATGGACCATGAGCTGGAACACGCTCTGCATCTCTATCTGCTTAACCGCGGCGTACTCATCACTCCTTTCCATAATATGTTGCTGGTTTGCCCGGATACCACCACGCAAGATGTAGAAAAACTCCTCACTATCCTGGGCCAAGCACTGGCCGAACTCACCGGTCCCAGTTACGTCTAACCCTGTTAAAACACTGGCTTGGCGCATCCGCTGACAAAATACGTGCCAGAATCTTTGACAAATCCGCGAGCGGCCGGTATCTTGCGCGTCCTTTCCTCGATAGCTCAGTCGGTAGAGCGCCGGACTGTTAATCCGTAGGTCCCTGGTTCGAGCCCAGGTCGAGGAGCCAGACGTAAACAAAAAGCCCAGCAAACGCTGGGCTTTTTGTTTTGCACGATTTCCTTGGCCCTATCAAAAATACTTAGCCACAAGCTTTGACAAGTCTCGCCGCTACCGGTATCTTGCGCGTCCTTTCCTCGATAGCTCAGTCGGTAGAGCGCCGGACTGTTAATCCGTAGGTCCCTGGTTCGAGCCCAGGTCGAGGAGCCAGATGTAAACAAAAAGCCCAGCAAACGTTGGGCTTTTTGTTTTGTCCGCGCCATTCCCCAGCCTTTCACCATTCCATAAATGATCATGGCGCTACGTTGGCGGCTACGTTTCTCGCCCACAGTGCCGATGCTGTGCAATCGTAAGTATTCAGCCTCCCCCACCTTTTCAACTTATTGCCTAAGTGGTATACCGCCCCCCAATGACCACTCCCGAACCCGCCACTACCCTGCCAGTCACGCTTGAGGCGTGCCACGCACTCATCCGGCAGCAAGGCGCGACCCTACAGCAGTTGCTGACTCGCCTGGCTGAACTGGAAGAGCGACTCAAGCTCGACTCGCGCACCTCGTCCAAGCCGCCCTCGAGCGATGGGCCGGGTGCTGGCAAGCGGCAGCGGCCCGCCTCAGCCAATCCACGGGGGGCTCAGCCGGGCCACAAAGGCAGTTACCGGGTGCCGTTGCCCACGGCACAGTTGGACCGGATCGTTGACTGCCCGCCCCCGCTAGCCTGCGACTGCGGCGGCGGCGGCGGCGTGGTGATCGTCGATGGCCGTAAGACCTGAACCGCCCCGGGTTTTGAGGAGGGTATTTCGTTAAAGTGTTTTAGCGAGTTGCTGGTAATAGTTTGCCTCAGCTTCTGCTGGCGGGATATAACCAATGGATTCTAGCAGGCGGTGGTGGTTAAACCATGCCACCCATTCCAACGTAGCCAGCTCCACCGCTTCTCCGGTTTTCCACGGGCCTAGCCGGTGAATGACCTCGGCCTTGTACAAACCGTTTATGGTTTCAGCGAGCGCATTGTCGTCACTGTCACCACGGCTTCCAACCGAGGGCTCAATACCGGCTTCGGACAGTCGCTCCGTGTAGCGGATCGACAAGTATTGCGATCCACGTTCTGAATGGTGGATCAGGCCATCCTGCTGTTTAGGTTGACGGGCGTAGAGGGCTTGCTCCAGCGCATCCAGCACGAAATCGGTCCGCATGCTGCGGCTGACCCGCCAATCCACGATTCGGCGTGCTGGTGAGCGATCGCTACGCTGGCTATCACTGGGTCGACCCGCACCGGCGGCAAGTCTGCTGGGCGCATCTGCTGCGAGACTTCGCGCGCATCGCTGGCCGGTCAGGCGAGACGGGTCGACTGGGTAGCCGCTTACTGCAAGGAGGGTACGTACTGTTTCGCTGGCGCGAACAAGGTAAATCGGCGGCCGCCTTCGCTCCGCTACAAAAACGGCTAAAGCGGCAGCTGCAGTTGGGGACGGAACCAGGCGGCTGTCGCAAGACGGCGGGCACCTGCCGCAATCTGCTGGCGCTGTGGTCGGCCTTGTGGCGCTTTCTGGACGACCCGCGCATTCCGCCCACGAACAACTTGGCAGAACGGGCCCTGCGGGGGGTGGTGCTGCGGCGCAAGATCTCCTATGTCACCCGTTCAGGTTGAGGCCTACGCTTCGTTGAGCGTGTCTTTGCAGCGGCCTACACCTGCCGCCGGCAGGGCATCGAGTTGTTCGAATTCCTGCAACGGGCTCTGAACGCAAAGCTGGGTAACACCCCTGCTCCATCACTGGTGCCTGCTGCTGGATGAGGGGTAGCTGAATAGTTACGAAGATAAGACGAAAAGGGGCAAGAACCCGCTTGTGACAATGTATTCATTCTTGACATAAATAGGGAATATATTGAATAAAAACAAAAAGCCCAATTCAATTCTTAAATACCCATAAATTTGTACGGTTCGTCTACTTACTACTGGGTGGTATGCATTATGGTTACTGTACTATGCAATAGAAGGCTAATTATTCATAAAACAATCGCATTCGTGCATTTAAATGCTGCTAAAAATATCAATCCCTTACAAGCCGAAGTTAATGCTGAACAAGCATATTCTCTTTAACCTGAAGTTGCGCAGCAGTTACTGAGCTGGAAATTAGCTGATCTACTCAGCCTTGTAATTAGGCAGTCCATTAACCTCACTAAGCCCAACTTCCGCTTACCCAATAAGCATAACCATCCCTCATCCCTTAAGTATAAATGGCTGCCATCCGCTTGTAGCAGCGCATAATATATTTGCGTTAAGTAAATACTCGTGTGAACATAAGCTTGTGCTTATTTTCAACATCACTGGAGAATTTATGATGAAATCATACAAACGTAATCTTGTAAGCATGAAATACGTCGGCTATGTCGGTTTGATTACTGCTTTTAGTCAGAATGTGTTGGCGCAGCCGATTAATGATAACCCATCAGACTTACCTGCATCCAATCAAATCGTTGAATATGGTTTCCCATCCTCAACAGGCCAACAAGTACTAGATAAATTCAAGGCACATACAGAAAAAAGTCCTTTTTCAGCTGAAAACTTTCAGCTTGCTTACTACAACATAAGTCATTTGAATAAAATTTCATTTGAAAGCGTAATGCAACAGATAAACGAAAAACTCAGTCAGGATGTGATTGTGGTACTGGATGAAACACAAGCTTTGTCCAATACTATCACCGATAGGTTTACCTCAAGATTAAATGGGATAGAATTAAAAAAATCACTTCTATTAATAAAGAAAATCAACAACAGCATTCACTACTATGCAGTCAGCCCGAACGGTCGTAATGAATATAAAATACCAAACTCCCTGATTATCGCTTTGTCTACAGGTCCAGCAAAACGTAAAAAAAGAAGTACTGAAAACTATCAAATCGGCAAAACAATATACCTTAACTTCCTTCATGAAAATTTATCCTGCCCTGTAAAAAAGGAAGTAAAGCGAGGCACTTGGGGTGGACAGATGTACCTGGATGGCTCACTCGACCCTTGTAGCGGTGCTGCTTCCTATAATACTCAGATTAGGCTGGACTATATTCCCTCAAAAAATATTTCTGGTACAGCTGCAACACCTGAAGGAAAAATTGTACGTATAGGCACAGGGTTAAGCGGCCTGAGCAGTGCCGGCTGGCATATAGCCTCAAACCAGGGATCAACGAATACAAGCCTCACCGCCAATACAAAGAGGAATACACGCTTTGGCCCCTTTGTTAACCAATACACAACCAGCATAGTACCTAGCGACAGTGACATTTCTTTAATCGATCATCTCCCACACAATAGCAATCCAGAGACACAGATTACAGAGACTTCAATTATATCTGTTGAGGAAGGATTTTCGGGCAATCTTGAAATTGGCAGTCAAGGCCCCAAAGTAGGCTTGCATTCAAATAGTGTAAACCGAAGACAGCACCAAGTAAGTTTATCTTACAAAACAAACGAATATAAAGTAATCAATAGCACGTCAGGTAAACGTTTTGATATCAAGTGGGAAAAGAGTAGCATTCCTAACTTGCTCAATGAAAAGTCTGATGTAGGCCGAGGCGCTTGGCCAGTCAAAGGGCAACTTTTCACTGCTATGTCTTATGCGAATTTTATTCCTGGCTATATCGCTACTTATCTTGCCCCATTGAATAAAAAGAATAAATCTACATTCAATGTATCCTCAAGTGCTGAGGTAGGTATGGCTTATACTTATGTTTCGCCTTTCGTGGATGGTCTGCCTCACTATGCTGACTTTCACAATATATCGTTAAGCGATCAAATCACTATTGATTGGAATTCTCCCTATTTCTTATCCGAAGTGCCTGTTCATTTAAAGGCCTATCGCAATAGAGAATTATTTTGCCTGACCATGAAAGGTGAGAATAACCAAGTAGTTGGTGAAAAGTGCAACAACAGCATTTCGCAATTATGGGGGCTCGGTTCAAACAACGAATACATATCGTTTGAAAATCCCCGGCTGTGTTTAAGTGTGGGTGATAGTGCCAATGAAAATCAGCTAGTAACCAAGGCATGTGATCCAAGCGGGTTCCAAGAATGGTCATGGGGGGGTACAACATCTGATAAAAACCTACTTGTTAACGAAGCTGTAGAAAAACGCGTCACCATTATGTCAACTGATAATAATGTCGCGGCTATTGCGCTAATGGATATGTCGCATGAAACCACGCCTGCCAACAAATCCTGGAAGCCCTATGTTCAACGCCCCAATTAAATCGGGAAATCGAGCATTACGTATTTAAGCCAGCTGGGCGAATAGGCGTTTAAACCAAGCCTTATCGTTTAGCACTTAGCACTCGGTTGAGGGATAAGGTCGGGAACTAGGGAAACTCGGTAAAGTTGGTGACTACCATTCATTGATAGCCACCTCTTTTATTTGGCACCCACTTATCCTAAAGACAATGCCGATCTCAACGTTTTTCCTTATTTACTGATGTTACGCAGTGCATACGATAACCTGTCGCCATGAAGAACAAAGAACTCGATTTGTACACCGACTATTTGCTGAGCACGTTTGGTGCGGCGACAGCAACGGGCTTGTCGGCGATGGTAGGTG
>NZ_PDZH01000038.1 GCF_002735695.1 Chitinimonas sp. BJB300 | reverse complement strand
AATGCCTGAGCATCAAGACGCAGAAGAACCCATTCGCACTTTGCCGCAAGTTACTGATCAACGCCTCCCGCGCGGCTTATGATCAGTTACAGCTGCTTCTCGCAGCTACTGCGTAACATCAGTTATTTAGTCTGGACTCGCTTGGCGCAATTGGCGAGACAAGCGGGTCAAACCCTGTACAGAATCAAACACGGTTTGCTCGATGAATACCTGCGGGCACAACTCAAGAAAACCTGATGTGGTGATGACTTTTGCGTAAGTCCTATTTAGAACAGGTTCTTAGACGATTAAAGCTGCCCCCCCATGCCGCACCAGAACTCAAACACACACCTAGCCATCCACAGCTTATTCAACCGACGATAGCGCCAGCGCTACGCCTCTGGGAAACGCTTTATTTACGACGCTTCCACCCGCAGGTAAAAGGCCCTGCTATACAAGGAGAAAACATGCAGCAACCTAATCAGGACTGGCTGGCTCGCAGTCGCCGCGCCGTCTGGCATCCGTGTACGCAGATGAAAAAGCACGAACAGCTACCCATCGTACCTATCGCACGGGGCGAAGGTGCCTGGCTGGTTGATTTTGAAGGCCGTCGCTTTCTGGACGGCGTCAGCAGCTGGTGGGTGAATCTGTTCGGACATGCCAACCCACGCATCAATGCGGCGTTGGTGGACCAGATGAATACCTTGGAGCACGTGATCCTGGCCGGTTTTACCCAAAAGCCAGTGGTGGAGCTGTCCGAACAACTGGGTGAGCTGACCGGATTAGGCCATGCGTTTTATGGCTCGGATGGCGCCAGCGCCACCGAAATTGCGCTGAAGATGAGTTACCACTACTGGCGTAACCACGGGCAGGACAGCAAAACGGGATTTGTCAGCCTGCAAAACAGTTATCACGGTGAAACCCTGGGCGCGCTCAGCGTCACCGATGTACCCCTGTTCAGCGCTACCTATGCCCCACTTTTACGCCAAACCCATCGCGTCATGTCGCCAGACTGGCGATTGGCTGAACCAGGCGAAAACGCCGAGGCATATGCACGGCGGGCAGCTGATAGCCTGGAAGCATTGTTCAAAACCCATGCCGCCGATCTGGCAGCCTTTATCGTCGAACCCCTTTGCCAGGGCGCTGCCGGCATGGCGATGTACCACCCAGCCTATCTGCATCGTGCTCGGGCGCTTTGCAACGAATACAAGGTACATCTGATCGCCGACGAAATCGCCGTTGGCTTTGGCCGTACCGGCACCTTGTTCGCTTGTGAGCAAGCCGATATCAAACCAGACTTCATATGCCTATCGAAAGGTATTACCGGTGGCTACCTGCCACTGTCAGCCGTGCTCACCACAGATGAAATCTATGCGGCTTTCTATGCAGATGATGTAAGTCTGGGCTTTTTACATAGCCATAGTTACACAGGCAATGCATTGGCCTGTCGGGCAGCGCTGGAAGTACTGCAGATCTTCAAGGATAACGATGTCCTGGCCACCAACCGACAAAAAGCCACCACGGTCGCACCAGATTTCGCCCACCTCACCGCGCATCCGCGCGTAAAAAACGCACGGCAACTCGGCATGATCTGGGCATTTGACGTCATCGACACAAAAATCGGTTTCGCCGGCCGTTTGTTTGAGGCTGCGCTGGCACGCGGTGTGCTACTAAGACCTATCAACAATACTATCTATCTGATGCCGCCCTATGTCGTTACTGCCGCAGAATTAAAGCAGGTGTTCAACACCCTTCTCGCCTTGCTCGACGAAGGATTGTCTTAGAACCTGTCTAAAGCCTGGTACGCGTCAACAATATGACGTTGAAAACCTTCGGAATGCGCATTTACCACTTGTAAACGCCGCTTCCTCGACTGTTTTCAGCTTATCTTGCCCTGGCTCGCGAGACTTTAGACCGGTGCTAAGTGACGGGAAAACATACACAAAAAACCAATGCGCTTGGCGATATGAGGATTTATTGCCAAGCTTGAATCCTAATCGGATTACGCACAGTAAGATGATATGGCGCCCGACGAAATCTTGACGAGGCTCGATACCATCACCAACTACAGTGAATACATCATCGAACTCAAGTGACATAGCTTTGCCGGAAGGCAACACTTAATTCTCTAGATAAAAAAGCGCATCCACCCGCAGATGTCCATGCTCAATGCACTACGCGTGCCGGAACCCATCACCGGCAGCGCTATCACTGTCGAAACCAACCCCCGTGCCGTAAAGGCTTGGCTGGTGTCCCTATCGTCCGCCCAAACCGCGGAAACCGCGCGCGCCATCTTCGATTCGTTGACAACCCTCAATCGCATCAAACTCGACGGCGAAAGCCGCCTGAAACTGCTTGAGCACTACCAGACAACCATCAACATGCTGGATGTACCGCTGGAGGCCATCTACGCCTGCGCCACCGCCCCGGCGAAGGAAAAAGCCAAACATGCCGCCGTACTGGCGCGCAATCTGCAGCTGGAACTGGCCAATGGTTACAAACTGGTGCTGCATGAACGCCTGAGCGCACGTTTTGGCTTTGGTAAACGCGACATACCCGAGTTGATCCACCACCTGCTAACGACTTACCAGCGGTTGATGTGGATATGTTGCAAGAGCTATGGCCCGGTACCGGCAGGCGTTTGGCTGGAAGCCCACGCCCTCTTCCGCTACGCTATCCAGCACAAAATGATTGACAGCCCAGAGGGGGTCGACCATCAAAACAAGACCATCGGTGGTTGCTACAAGCAGATCTTGCTGCTGGCGTTATCCGACCCCTATCGCTACCACCCGCTTGAGCACGACAAGATCAAAGATTTGATCAAGAACTATGGTTCGGCAACGCAATTCCAGGCGTTGAATGATAACCCTCACCCTGCTGGGCTTTTTCTGGTGCGCCTGGACCAGGATCTGCCACCGGCTTTCTTTGGTCAACGCCCGCAGGATGTCGAGGCCAGCAGCTCCATCATGCTCGATACCATCGAAATGGCGAAGCTATTGAATAAGGCGCTGCATGCGGTGGAGCAAAAACTGCCTACCGCCAGTGATCGCAGCAAGGCACAGGCTTGGATGGACTTGCTGCGCCGGGTATCACGCCAATGGAGCATCTCTCCCAAACGGATATTTCAACGCATCCGCGCCAACAGCCAAGTGCAAATGACAGGTGGCCTGCGCATGACTACCTTTCATTTGAACGATGCCCAACCGTTGTTCGAACCACTGGCGTTGGACGATAGCCTCCCCCTTACCGACAACCCGCTGACCTTTCAGGAAGGCGTGCATGGTCAACCCGACACCTGGATTTTGTTGAACGAAAGCCCTGGGGGCTTTGCACTGCGGTTGAAGCCCTTACCCCAGAGCGGCATCTACCGTGTGGGCGATGTCGTAGGCTTGCGCAGCCAAGGGGCGGACGATTGGATGGTGGCCTGCATACGTTGGATGCAAACCACCGAGACAGGCGATGCCGTAGAGGTAGGTATCCAGATACTCGCGCCGAGCGGTAACTCCGGCATGGTGCGACCGACCACGACCCATGCTGGCGGCACACTCCAGCCATGTCTCCAACTGCCGGAAATCACCGCCATCAAACGACCGGCGCTGATTTTGGCACCGCGTGGCACTTTTACCCCAATGCGTGAACTGGCGATTTACACCAACAATGGCGAACAGCTTGTACGCGCTGCCCGTTTGGTTGAACAGGCCGTTGGGTTTGACCTGTTTGAGTATAGCGAGAGCGAATAACGCACCCTGCAAGATAAGGCACCATCAACCCATGTGGCTCACCTGACGAGTCTCCTCTAGCCTAGCGGGGCCAATGCTTCATCCTGGGCGACGTGCTCAGCATCTTTGCGGTATTGCAAGCGCGCCAGTTCAGCCAGGTTCACATCCAAGGTGAGGTCAATCAGGTCAAAGCGTTCGGAAAGCACCACGTGCAAGCCATCGGCAGCGCGTGGCGGGACAACCGGCCGCGCAACCAACAGGTGGTAAAGCGCTTGCAGCTTGATGTGCTCCAAAGGGCAGGCCAGTAACCAACCATCGGTACGCGTTGATTGCACCCAGCCCTTCTGCGAAAGCAATTCAAGCAACTCATGCAGCTCATCCTGCCCAAGAGCCAACGTCCGGCGCAGTCGACCCAAGCTGGGCACAGCATCTTGCCCCCGCGCTTCTTCCAACTTCAATAGCAGCCGCACCGCATCGTACAGACGTTGCCCAGGGTCTGCCCGCTTGCGCCAAGCCTCACCGTGCCAGTAGGACAAGCTAGCGCTAAGCACCGCACCCGCCAGCACGATTACCCAGATCAGATACAGCCAGAGCAGGAAGATAGGCAGACTGGCGAACGCACCATACACCAATTTGAAGGTGGCAAATTTCTTCACATAAAGGCCGAACAACCCCTTCATCAGCGTCAGCGACAAAGTGCTGAAAAAAGCGGCGATGGTGGCATGGCTTTGCGGCACCGGGCAATTGGGCACCACCCGGTACAACAACGTGAAACCAAGCAAGGCCAGTACAAAACCACTGCCCTGCATCAATGTGGCAAAGCTGCTATCGACGCCTGCCTTGCCGGAAATCCATCCTGTCAGCGTCAACCCCACCCCCAGCAAAAGCGGGCCCAGCGTCAATACACCCCAATAGGTCAGCGTCTTCAACAACCAGGGGCGCTGACGACGGATGCGCCAGATCCGGTTGAAAGCGCGGTCTATCGTCGCCATCATGGCCAACGCCGTCACACCCAAGGTTGCCATGCCAACTGCGGTGAGCTTGCCGGTATTCTCGGTAAACTGGCGCATCGGCCCGGTAATCACCTTGCCAGCCGAGTCAGGCACCAGATTCTTCAACAGGAAAATCCGCACTTGGCTGGAAAAGTCATCAAACATCGGGAAAGCCGACACCACGGTCAGGGCAATCGTCAGAAACGGCACCAATGCCAGCAGCGTGGTGAATGTCAGGCTGCCAGCGGCTTCCAGGCAGCGGTCATCACGCAGGCGACGCAGCACAAAGAGCGCAAAGTCCAGCGGCGCAGGCAGACGGGAGGTGACATTGCGGCGGTAGTGGGACAATCTGGTCATTACTTATATAAAGCAAAAATTCGGGAATGGACTCGACTATCCATGAAATATGCCGGATGGCAAAGCCCTATAATCCTGCCTTTATTGTCTTCTTGAAGCAGCCACATGGTCGATATCCTGGTCCTCTATTACTCGCGCCACGGTGCGACCAAACAACTTGCGCAGCTTATTGCTCGCGGTATTGAATCTATACCCGGCTGCCAGGCTCGCTTGCGCACCGTACCAGCCGTTTCAACCGTGGTGGAAGCCGTAGAGCCAGCCGTGCCGGAAGCCGGTGCGCCTTATGTAGAGCTGACTGACCTCAAAGAATGCGCCGGATTAGCCCTAGGTAGCCCGACACGTTTTGGCAATATGGCAGCCCCACTCAAATATTTCCTCGATGGCACCAGTGGTGATTGGCTAGCTGGCACGCTGGCTGGCAAACCTGCGGTAGTCTTCACCAGCACCAGCAGCCCACACGGGGGTAACGAAGCCACCCTGTTGACCATGATGTTGCCGCTGCTGCACCACGGCATGTGCATACTGGGCATTCCCTACAGCGAACCCGGGCTGACATTAACCCAAGGTGGCGGCACCCCTTATGGTGCAAGCCATCTAGCGGGCCACGATGGCCGCCGCACTATCGATGAACACGAAAAGGCGCTTGCCATGGCTTTGGGTAAACGACTAGCTGAAACCACGCTGAAATTGGTCCGCCCTTTATGATCAATAATCTGAAAACCAGCGACCTGATCCGTCTGAGCCGTAACAGCACCCTCGCCGGCATGCTGGCTCTATTGGCCCTGTGCTTTCTGTGGGAAGCATGGCTAGCCCCGTTGCGGCCCGGCTCACTATTGTGGGTGAAAGCCATCCCCTTGTTGCTACCCTTGCCGGGCGTGCTGTTTGGCCGCCGCTATACCTACCAATGGCTGTCGATGTTCATCCTGCTCTGGTTTATCGAAGGCGTCATGCGCGGCTGGAGCGATAGCGGCACATTGCGCTATCTGGCCCTGATCGAAGTCGCCCTGACGGTATGGGTCTTTAGCTTTGCTGTGCTGTATTCACGCCTTACCCGAGCCCCGGCATGAGCCCTTTCCCCCTATTGCGCCTGTTATCGCACGAGGATTTTCGCCCCGGCCCTCAATTGGCTGAGGCGCTCGGTGTATCCCGCGCATCGGTATCGCTGGCGCTGAAGAGTGCCGCCGAACTAGGGGTTGAGGTCCAGGCGGTAAAAAGCCGCGGCTACAAGCTCACCCGCCCGCTGGACTGGCTGGATGAACCCATCGTTGCCCGGCAGCTGGCTGAAAAAGCCCGGTTTTTTGATCTGCACTGTTTTGACGAGATTGACTCGACCAATATCGCATTGATAGCCAAGGCTCATGCTAGCGCACCGTCCGGTCTTTGCTATGCCGCAGAGCGCCAAACAGCCGGGCGGGGACGGCGAGGCCGGGTTTGGCATGGCGTACCCGGCGACACCCTGATGTTCTCGTTGCTGTGGCGCTTCAACCTGGGTATGGCCGATCTATCCGGCCTGAGCCTCACCGTTGGGCTGGCGGTTGTGCGCGCCTTGCAAAAGCTGGGGATACACGGTGCAGCGCTCAAATGGCCAAATGATATCGTCACATCCACCGGCAAACTCGGCGGTATCCTCATCGAGCTTTCCGGCGACACGCTGGGCCCCTCTGCCGTGGTCATTGGCATTGGCCTGAATGTAGGCTTGTGCAAAGAAGCGCGCCAGGCAGTCGACCAACCCGTAGATGCGCTGCGCAGCTTAGGCTATCCCGGTGATCGCAATACACTGCTGGCGGCCCTATTGAGCGAACTGGCTTGCCTGTTGCCTGCTTTTGAGCGCGATGGGTTCGCGCCGCTGCGACAGGAGTGGGAATCTCATCACGCCATGCAGAATCAAGCTGTCCGGCTGCTGATGCCGAATGGAGATGTGCTCCAGGGAACCGCCCGTGGGGTGAACACCCATGGCGCGCTGCGCTTTGAAACCGAAAATGGCGAGCAACAGTTTCATAGCGGTGAAATCAGCCTACGGAGCGCGATATGAGCACATGCCTGCTGCTGGACGCCGGTAATACACGGCTGAAATGGGCGCTACTGTCAGGCAATGAATGGCTGGCCGAAGGCATTGCCGACTACACCACGTTGGCGGCGCTGCATGCCGAATTGGCTGCTTTACCAGCGCCTGAATCCATCCTGGGCAGCAATGTGGCAGGCCCTAATGTTGCCGCTGGGCTTGAAGCGCAATTCCCTCGGTTCCCCATCCAATGGCTACGAAGCAAACCCACAGAAGCCGGCCTGCGTAATCAATACCGCGAACCAAGCCAACTCGGCCCCGACCGTTGGGCCGCCATGATCGGCGCTCGGTCACTAAGCTCTGGCGACACCTTGGTGGTGATGGCCGGCACGGCGATGACGGTTGACGCGCTCAGCGCCGAAGGCGATTTTCTGGGTGGCCTTATCGTCCCTGGTTTTCGGCTGATGCGTGAAGCGCTGGCTCGGGGCACCGCCGACCTTGGGCTGCCCGATGGCACACCGGTGGCTTTCCCACGTTCCACCGGAGAAGCCATCATCAACGGCGCGCTTGCCGCCTTAACAGGTGCCATCGCCGGGCAATATGCACAACTAGTACAACAAACTGGCCGCCCCGTGCGTATTGTTCTATCGGGCGGCGATGCAGCCCTCATCACCAGTAAGCTGCCACCTGCGTTGGCAGAACAGCTGATGCCCGTTGATAATCTGGTATTGCGCGGCCTAGCTTATCTGGCGCGAATTGAACCTCTTCAGGAAACCCAGCAATGAAATGGCTGTTTGTACTGTTGCTCATCGGCAATGCGCTGTTCTATGCGTACACCCAGTTGGAAGCACCTGCCCCATCCGTAAGCCGGCATAGCCGTGAGATCAACGCCGATCAGCTTAAACAAATTGCGTTCAATGGCTCGCCATCCGCCGAAACCGAGCATCACACTTCAGAGCTTCCCGGCAGCGCCCCTATTGCAACCCCAGACACCACGGCAAGCCCCAAACCAGAACCCAAGCCAGAACAACCCAAGCCGGAGACAAAACCAACGCCTTCCGGCCCATTGGCTTGTTTTGCCTGGCACGGCCTATTGGCTGCTGACCTGCCCAATGCACGCAAAAAATTATCGGCGCTGGAACTGGGGGGTGAAGTAAAGCTGATCAACAATGAAGCCGCCAGCCCGACACGCTTCTGGGTCTATATCTCACCACGCGCTTCCTTGGAAGAAGCCCAGCGGAAAACCGAGGAACTCAAAGGGCTCGGTATTACCGACTTCTTTGTGGTCAACGATGGTTCACAATGGAGCCGCGCCGTATCGCTTGGCCTATTCTCCACGCGCGAAGCAGCGCAACGCCGGCTGGAAATGCTGAGGCAGCAAGGCGTACGCTCAGCATCAATGCGTGAAAAGGGCGGGGAGGGGGAAAGCACCACGTTGATGGTTCGTAATGTTCCCAAGTCGGCCCGCCTGAATCTGGGCCGTGCCGCCATGGGCTTTAGGGGCAGCTCGGTGAGTGAAGTAGATTGTTAAGTCCTTCCAACAAAAACGGCGACCCCAAGGTCGCCGTTTTGATTGATACACCCACATATGGCGCATCTCAGTCTTTTCCGAATAGCAAATTACGAAAAGACAAGCGCAGCGCCTTAGAACCTGTCTAAAGTCTCTCGAGCTAAGGCAAGATAAGGCGAAAACAGCCGAGGAAGCGGAGTTTACAAGTGGTAAATGAGCATTCCGAAGGTGTTTTCAACGCCATATTGCCGACGCGCAGCAAACTTTAGATAGGTTCTTAAAAACCGATGGTCAAACCCACATTCACCACAGGCCAAGCCTTAAAGCCTTTCACGCCATCCTCCAGCTTACGGCGTTCTGCATCCAGGTCATTGGTAAGTCTGCTGCAATCAGCTGTCGATAAGTTCGAGCCACAACTCACACCCAACTTAGCACTTGCCCCCCCCTGCAGAATCACACCCAGGTCACCATAGAAATTCACACCCATCCCTGCCACATTGCCATAACCCACGCCAAGATAAGGGGCGATACGGTTCTTGCCCTTGACCTCACCGTTGATGACTACACCATTGGCGTTATAGTTATTGCCATTGACTTGATAATTGCCATTGGTAGGCTTGCCGTTAAGGACAAACTTGTTGTTTGCCGAAACCAGACCCGCTGTCAGGCGGAAGGGGCCCACAGGGTGCCAATCGATCAGGCCACTGAGATTGTTGACCTTCATTCGCGCGTCGTATTCAACGTTCGATTCACTGACCTTACCATTCAAATTCAACGCGCTAAAACCCACGCGGGCTGAAAAAGTCGGGAAGATGCTCCAAGCGACATCACCACCCAAACCCATGGTGCCCGCGCGTACACCCACACCCGCTGCATAACTATTACCTGCCAATAACGCCAACAATAACGGCACAATCATCTTCTTCATACCTACTCCTTGAATAAATAACGCGCCCCATTGCTAAAGCGCAAAACAGCTTGTGCTGCCGCGAACCCGCCCCAACCACAGGCAAAGCCATGCACGGACGAGACCTAGGCAAAAGCATCATCGTCTATTCGGTTCAAGCGGGCATTGGACGGCAATAATCAAAAAACGTCGGCTCTGCTGAAAAAAGCCTTCGTTTTATAAGGGATGGCGTGTGGCTAGAGGGAACTCACCTGAAATCGGCTATCTCGGCAGTTACGCTCGACTGAAATACTTAGGCAAACTTCTATTCCCTTTGCCCCGGCACTCTATGAGTACCTACTTCACTCGCACGGCCACACAGCAACATCGAAAATTAGGCTATCAGACAACACGCTTGATGAACATTAGGTCCCACACCCCATGGCCAAGATTAAGGCCACGCTGTTCAAACTTAGTCAGCGGCCGCCAAACCGGGCGCTCAGCGTAGGTTTCGGCTGTATTTTCCAGTTGCGAGTTGGCTGACAGTACGGCCAGCATTTGTACGGCATAGTCTTCCCAATCCGTCGCCATGTGGATGTACGCACCCGGTTTCAGGCGTTTGACGATGCGTTCGAGAAATTCGGGCTGCACCAGGCGACGCTTTTGCTGGCGCTTCTTTGGCCACGGGTCGGGGAAATAAAGGTGAAAACCATCCAGGCTGTTCTCGGCCAACATATGCTCAACCACTTCAACTGCATCATGGCGAATCACTCGGATATTGCTGAGCTGCTTTTCTTCTATCAGCTTGAGCAGGTTTCCAACCCCAGGACCATGCACTTCAATGCCCAGAAAATCGTTATCGGGACGGGCCGCTGCAATATCGACGGTTGCGCCTCCCATACCGAAGCCAATCTCCAGTATCTTGGGTGCAGTACGACCAAAAGCCGCATCCAGGTTGACCAGGTCGTGGCGATAATCAACGCCCCAAAGCGGCAAACCGGCCTCAACAGCACGGGTCTGCGCTTCAGAAAAATGGCCTTGTCGCAGCACGAAGCTGCGAATATGGCGGTGTTGTGGGTTATCCATAGTGAAACATTTCCAAAAAAATACGGGGCTACGGCACATCAGTGCACGCCCCGCTTGCAGAGTAGATATGTCATCTGGCGAACACTTGGCCGCTGACAATATCGTGTTATAGAGAGTGGTAAGCCACAGTGTTGATCACAAAAGAGGACTGATCCCCACACTGATGCCTACATCAAATTCAATGATCCCTGGCCAAGGGGCTATAACGGCACGTCTTGAACAGACTCAGCCAGTCCCGCAGGTTCAACCAGACCCCACGCAAAGCCAATCAACGCAGCACCAAGCACTGCACCCATCGCGAGTACAACTAGCCAGATAAAGATGCTGTCATCAAACTGGCGCAACAACGACAGCACTCAACAGGCTACCATCCATCAAAGCTCACGCAGCGCAGAGCAATGCCAAGACCACTGGGGCAGCCCAGCGATTCTTCAAGTGTTGCACACGCCAGCAAACACAAAGCAGTAACCATAATTACGCCACCATCCCTGTCGTTGGTGAACTAGGGCTACCTGAATAAAACTTGCGAGGCATCCTCCCGGCGAGGAAAGCTTCACGCCCCGCCTCAACGCCTTTCTTCATGGCGCTTGCCATCAGCACCGGGTCTTGTGCTGTAGCAATCGCCGTATTCATGAGCACGCCATCGCAACCGAGCTCCATGGCAATTGCGGCATCCGATGCAGTACCAACGCCAGCGTCAACAATCACCGGCACATGGGACTGTTCAATAATGAGCTTGAGATTCCAAGGATTGAGAATGCCCATGCCCGAGCCGATCAGACTCGCCAGAGGCATAATGGCACAGCAACCAACCTCTTCCAGTTGCTTGGCGATGATCGGGTCATCCGAGGTATAGACCATCACATCAAAACCCTCTTTGACCAGGGTCTGGGCAGCCTTCAGCGTTTCCAGCACATTGGGAAACAGCGTGTGCGGATCGCCCAATACTTCCAGCTTGACCAACTTGTGCCCATCAAGCAGTTCCCGTGCCAAACGCAGTGTACGCACCGCATCATCGGCGCTGTAACAGCCTGCCGTATTAGGCAGATAGGTAAACCGGCTGGGCGGCACATGCTCAAGCAGGTTGGGCGTATTCGCATCCTGGCCGATATTGACGCGGCGGATAGCGACGGTGACGATTTCAGCGCCGGATGCATCGATCGCGGCGCGGGTCTCGGCAAAATCCTTGTACTTCCCGGTGCCGACGAGCAAGCGCGAGCCATATTCACGGCCCGCAATGGAAAGAGGCATACCGCTTTGCATGAGGGGAGTCCTAAAAGAGGTCGGAAGACGTTCCGATAACATGTCTTGGCAACAACTCGGGCTAGAGCGTGCCGTGCACGATCAAATGATTATCCGCCACCCACCGCAACCACGATTTCCAGGCGGTCACCCCCTTGCAACAGGGTTTCGCTGTGCAAGCCCTTGGGCACGATTTCGCCATTGCGTTCTATGGCGATACGCCGGCCACTATGGCCCAAATGCTCGATTAACGCAGTCAGGGTTAACGCGGCAGGTAGCTGATGGCTTACGCCATTGATTTGGATGTCGATCACGATGGTGCAGATAGAAAATGGCTGAAGCAGGTTGCGATTTTAATCAAGAATGGCTGTTGATGCCTTTGAGCCGATGAATGCGAACCACACGCTCCAGACTACGCAATGCTTGCATGACGCGGGCGAGATGCTGGCGATTCTCCACCTGGACGGTGAAGCTGATTTCCGTGTAACGATCACCGCCATCGCCATCTTTGTCCATGCGCACATTCTCGATATTGGCCGCGGCGTCTGAAATAGAGGCGGCGATTTCCGCTAATGCGCCACGTTCATTCATGGCCAATACCTTGATCTGCACATCAAATAGCTTGCCGATGGGCACATCCCATTCGACTTCCAGCAGCTTGTCTGGATCGAACTTGCTGTTGCGGCCGACCACCTGCGGGCAGTCATGGGTATGAATAGCCAAGCCCTGGCCTTGTTTGATCAGACCAATAATCGGGTCGCCAGGAATCGGGTTGCAGCAACGGGAGAATTGCACCGTGACGCCTTCTGTGCCCCGGATCAGAATCGGGCCGCTGTTGGCTTCTCCTTCCAACAATAATCCGGCCAGGGTCAACAACCGCTGTCCCACCACGACACCCAAGCGCTTGCCCAGGCCGATATCCGCCAAGACTTCATCCCGCCGAGATGGTGCATTTTCCTTCAGATATCGGTCCCACGCTTCAGCTGGTAATTCCGTTGCCTGATTCATCAATGCACGCACCGACTGATTCAGCATACGCTCCCCCAGGGTTACCGCTTCTTCATAACGCATGGTTTTGAGGAAGTGCCGGATATGTGAGCGCGCCTTGCCGGTCATGACGAAATTCAACCAACTGGGATTAGGCCGTGCGGTGATCGCGGTAATGATCTCGACTTGATCGCCCGTCTTTAACGTCGTACGCAACGGCATTAAATCGTAATTGATACGCACCGCAATACAGCGGTTGCCGATATCCGAATGTACGGCATAAGCGAAATCAACGGCGCTGGCCCCCTGCGGCAACGTCAATATCTTGCCTTTTGGGGTGAAGACATAAACTTCGCCGGGGAACAGATCAACCTTGATGTGCTCAAGAAACTCCACCGAGTCACCCGACATCGATTGGATTTCAAGCAGCGATTGCAACCACTGATGCGTCTTCTGCTGTACATCGCTTACACCGTCGTCACCGGACTTATACATCCAATGGGAAGCCACCCCCGCCTGCGCCACCTTGTGCATATTGTGCGTGCGGATTTGTACTTCAATCGGCGTGCCGTAAGGGCCAGAGAGTGCCGTATGCAGGCTCTGATAACCATTAGGCTTGGGAATCGCGATGTAATCCTTGAACGTACCTGGGCGCGGTTTGTACAAGCCATGCAAGGTACCCAGCGCCAAGTAACAGGTTGACACATCTTTGACGATAACTCGAAAACCGTAGATATCCAGCACCTCTGAGAAGCTCAGATGCTTCTCCTGCATCTTCTTGTAGATGCTGGCCAGATGCTTCTCGCGGCCATAGACCGTTGCTTCTACATTGACCTCCCCGAGCTTATGCTTGATCGCATCAAGTATCTTGCTGACCACCTCACGCCGATTACCCCGGGCAGACTTCAGCGCCTTGCCCAAGACTTCGTAACGCATGGGATGCAGGTACTTGAAACTCCAGTCTTCCAGCTCCTGGTAGATGGCATGCAAGCCAATGCGGTTGGCGATGGGCGCGTAGATTTCCAAGGTTTCGGCGGCAATGCGCTTTTGCTTGTCCTCACGCATGTGGCTCAGCGTGCGCATATTGTGCAAACGGTCGGCCAGCTTCACCAAAATGACACGTACATCACGCGCCATCGCCATCAACATCTTACGGAAGTTCTCCGCCTGGGCTTCTTCCTTGCTTTGGAACTCCAACTTTTCAAGCTTGGACAGGCCATCGACGAGGTCAGCAATCGGCTTGCCGAATCGTTCCGTCAGTTCAATCTTGGTGACACCCGTATCTTCCATGGTGTCGTGCAGAAACGCTGCCATCAGCGCTTGCGCGTCCAGATGATGGTCAGCCAGGATATCGGCCACCGCCAGGGGGTGGGTGATGTAGGGCTCACCACTCTTACGTAGCTGGGTTTTGTGGCATTCGGCGCTGAACTTGAAAGCTGCCTCCAACAGCGGCAAATCCTCAGGCTTCAGATAGCCGGCCACCTTGGCCAGCAGCGTGTTGGCATCCTGCGCCACTTGGGTAGCGTACTCTTCAGGGACGGGCAGTTCGGCGGCATGTAGCATGGTTGCAAAGGAACAAAAAGCGGGCCTGGGCCCGCTTTTTGTCTACCTGCTCGTAGTTAGCTGCGCGTACGGGTCAACATTTCCAAACCGATCTTACCTGCAGCCATTTCGCGCAAGGCGAGAACCGTCGGCTTATCACGGCCAGCACCCTCTACCAGCGGTGTGGAACCATTTGCCAGTTGGCGGGCGCGGTAAGCTGCAGCCAGGGTCAAGTCGAAACGGTTGGGGATACGGTCCAGACAATCTTCAACAGTAATACGGGCCATTTCAGTACTCCAGATAAATGGCCGGCATGGCTGCCGGCACAGAAAATAATACGCGTTCAGCCGCGCAGGCTGGTAATCAGGGCGCTATGCCGCTCGGCTTGCGACACATAACGTAAACGCTCTGCACGCACCACGCCGATGATGTCGCGAACTGCTTCATCAATATGCTCGTTGACAATCACGTAGTCGAACTCGCCTACATGCGCAATTTCCTCACGGGCATTCGCTAAACGCTTGATGATTGCCTCTTCGTTATCGGTGCCACGGTTACGCAAGCGGCGCTCCAGTATTTCAGCGCTTGGCGGCAGCACAAATATGCCGACTGAGGCATCGAATACTCGGCGCACTTGTTGTGCGCCTTGTACATCGATCTCCAGCAAGATGTCTTGACCACGCGCCATGGCATCGGTAATCCACTTCTGCGAAGTGCCATACAGATTGCCATGCACTTCGGCATGCTCAAGAAATTCGCCCCGGTTAACCATGGCGAGGAATTCTTCGCGATTGACGAAGTGGTATTCACGACCATTTTGCTCACCTTCGCGCGGCGCGCGAGTGGTGAAGGAAATGGACAGCTGGACCTTGGAATCGGCAGCCAGCAGCGCGTGAACCAGGGTGGCCTTGCCGGCGCCGGAGGGGCCAGCAAGGATTAAAAGCTTGCCTTTGCTCATTTGCAGTATCTCATTGATTCGAACGGCTTCGTGGCAGCGTAACACAATCCCCCCTCTGCCACAGCCATCTGCTGAACAGCAACGAAAGGGGCCCAACAAAGTTCCATCAAGCAAAACCACTTGAAAGGCCGCCAGTACACGAACACCCACGTACCGGCCTTGTGTATATTGCTGTGCGCTTCAGTACTTATTCGATATTCTGTACCTGCTCGCGCATCTGCTCGATTAGCACTTTCAACTCCAAGGATGCCTGGCTGGTATCGACCGCCACCGACTTGGAACCCAGTGTGTTGGCCTCGCGATGCAGCTCCTGCATTAAGAAGTCTAGTCGTTTGCCCACCGCACCACCGGTTTTCAGGATACGGCGCAACTCGGCGATATGGGTCGTCAGCCGTGTCAACTCTTCAGCTACGTCGACTTTCTGTGCGAACAGCGCAACTTCCTGACGAACGCGATCATCATCGGCACTACCGAGCGCTTCAATCAGACGCTGCTTAAGCTTCTCGTCATAAGCAGCAACAATGGCAGGTAGGCGTGGCTGCACTTCCTCAACGATGGCGGCCATTATATTGGCGCGCTCGATCATTGACGCAGCGAGCTTCTCGCCTTCGCGCCCACGGGTAGCGGCAAAGTCAACCAGTGCCAGCTCCAACAAGGCCAATGCGGTCTGCTGCATAGCCTCGGGTGTAACCGAGTCGGTCACCAACACACCAGGCCAGCGTAAAAGTTCGCCCATTCGCAACTCACCTGCGCTTGGCGCTATGGCACACGCTTGTTCTGACAGAGCCACCAACTGCGCCATCAATTCTGTATTCAACTGCAGCCGGGGCTGGGTTTCGGCACGGGCCGAAAAACCAATCCGACAATCCAGCTTGCCGCGCGATACCCTACCGGCCAGCTTCTCGCGCAGCTGATTCTCAATCAGACGTAACTCTTCTGGCAGGCGCAGACTAAGATCGAGGAAACGATGGTTAACTGCGCGCAACTCGACACTCAGCAGGCCGCCCGCGAGCTCCCTGGTGGCAATGGCATAGCCTGTCATACTTAGGATCATGCGGAACTCCAAATTCAGGTTCTGTTGACAATGGATTCGCCAGATTACACGTTTCCGGCATAGGCCCAGATGCAAATGGAAAACATCGTGCTGCCCCGTCACTCTAGTGCAGCGGTATCCGCTCAACACACAGGCACCGCACAGATTAGCAGGTTGGCCTATCATTAAAAGCAAACCGGACCAAGCCAACAATGCCATTGTTTACGCCAATCCGGGGCTTGTGCAACCAGCAAACGGACATCGACAAAACCGAATGAGATGCGCGCCCGCTTTGACTTTGTGGCGGGGCAAAACCACAATTCGCTGCATAAGCAGCGAATTGATACAAAAACACCGGATCAAAGTGGCCCGGATTCTACCACAGCGACCAAGCATGCCCTGATGCCACCACCCAGTAATCTGCCGCTAGAGCGCGGCTATCAGCTGCTCAACTACACCATCGTCAAACAATTGTCGGCGGGCGGATTTTCTATTGTCTACCTGGCGCACGATGAACACGACCAACCGGTTGCCATCAAGGAATACCTACCCAACGCCATTGCCCTCCGCAGCGAGGGGGAAAAGGTGCTTGCCACCTCGGCCGAAAATCTGGCCTTGTTCCGGCATGGCATGAAATGCTTCTTCGAGGAGGGAAAGACCCTGGCGCAGATCCGCCACCCGAATGTGGTACGTGTGATCAACTTCTTCCGCGCCAATGACACAGTCTACATGGTGATGGAATACGAGCGCGGCCGAACCCTGCAGAAGGAAATCCAACTAACAGATGGCGGGGTAAAGGAAAATATGATCCTTTACGTATTTGCCCACCTTATGAACGGTCTGCGCGAAGTGCATTTGAAGAAGATGCTGCACCTCGATATCAAGCCTGCCAATCTTTATATTCGCCGCGATGGCAGCCCCGTACTACTCGACTTCGGCTCCGCACGGGAAGCGTTGAATCAAACCGCGCTGAGCAAATTCACCCCCATGTACACACCAGGTTTCGCTTCGCCCGAACAATACTCCGACCGTGAAAATCTCGGTCCGTGGAGTGATATCTACAGCGTAGGCGCCACACTTTTCGCCTGCATGTGCGGCATGGCGCCCCAAGCGGCGGATCAACGTGTAAAAGAAGACCGCTATCAATCCGTCAAGAAAGCATGGGCGGGGCGGTATTCACCACGGCTTCTGGAACTGGTGGACTGGAGTTTGGAGCTGGATCATCTTGCCCGACCCCAAAGCGTGCGCGAAGTACAAAAAATCCTGGTTGATATCGGGACCGAACCGCTGGTCAAGCAAGGAGGACTGCTTGCCAGCATCAAGAGCACCGTGACCCGATTTAGCCGGCAGGATGGCTCGGCAAAGGGCAAGGGAGAACCAAAATGAAATTCACCATATTCCAAGAAACACGTCAGGGGGCACGCCAGTACAACCAAGACCGCATGTGCTATTCATACAGCCGGGATTCATTGCTGATGGTGGTGGCAGATGGGATGGGCGGGCATTTGCATGGTGAAGTCGCTGCACAGGTAACCGTAGAGTTGATGGCAGAACTGTTTCAGAAAAAAGCCAAGCCCACTATCCAGAACCCACATCAGTTCATGGCCGATGGTTGCATGAAGTGTCACGACGCCATCTTCAATTATGCCGCCAACCATAGCTTGCTGGAGACGCCGCGCACTACCGTGGTCGCTGCCATCATCCAGGATGGCATGTTGTACTGGGCCCATGTCGGTGATTCCCGGCTCTATCTGATCCGCAACAGCCAAGCCATAGTGCGCACGCGCGACCATTCCAAGGTACAACAGCTGGTGGATTTGGGCCGGCTGTCTGCCGCTGATGCTGAACAACATCCTGAAAAGAACAAAATCTACAACTGCCTGGGCTCGATGTTTCCACCCGAAGTGGAAGTCGGGGGAAAGATACCGTTGCTTGACGGCGACACCATACTACTTTGTACTGATGGCCTTTGGGGCGGCGTCACCCAAGCAGAATTGGAACAGATGCTGTCAGGCTACCCAGTGCTTTACGCCTTGCCGCAATTACTCGACCGGGCCGAAATTCGCGGGGGTCAGTATTGCGATAACCTGACTGGTGTCGGCATCAATTGGCATGATGAGGACGACCAGAGCAGCGACGGCAGTCTGTCCACCAAACAATTGTCCGACGGCGAAGTCACAACCCGCCTAAATACCCTGAGCGCGGACAAATCACTCAAGGACAGCAAGGAAATCACCGAGTCGGACATCGAAGCCGCCATTGAGGAAATCCAGAACGCCATTAACAAATACTCGCGCTGAGAAATCAAAACCCACCAACACCGTGCGAAACACTTCGTGCGGTGTTTGTTTTTCATTTGACAGTGTCCTGATACACAGTCTCCACTTGCTTTATCCAGCCCCCGCCCGTGCCACGCTAAATGAACTTCCTGTCTAAAGTCTGCTGTGCGTCGGCAATATGGCGTTGAAAACACCCTCGGAATGCTCATTTACCACTTGTAAACTCCACTTCCTCGGCTGTTTTCGCCTTATCTTGCCCTAGCTCGCGAGACTTTAGACAGGTTCTAACGACAGAAAGGCTCAGTAATAGGGCTGCGATATACTCAGCGCCTTGATTGTAGAAAGGCTCTACCCATGCGCCCATCCGGCCGTACTCCACAGCAGCTTCGCACTGTCCGCATCACCCGTAATTTCACCCGCCACGCCGAAGGATCGGTACTGATTGAAATGGGCGACACCAAGGTGATTTGCACTGCTTCGGTCGAAGAAAGCGTGCCACCGTTTCTCAAAGGCAAGGGCGAAGGTTGGGTAACCGCCGAATACGGCATGCTGCCGCGTTCCACCAACAGCCGTATGAAGCGCGAAGCAGCCAGTGGCAAGCAAAGCGGCCGTACGCAGGAAATCCAACGCCTTATCGGCCGCAGCCTGCGTGCCGTGGTCGACCTCAAAGCGCTGGGCGAACGCCAGATCAGTGTCGATTGCGATGTCATCCAGGCCGATGGCGGCACCCGTTGCGCCAGCATTACCGGCGCTTTCGTCGCATTACAGGACGCTATCACCAAACTGATCGCGTCGGGAAAGCTCACCAGCAATCCCATTCGCGAACATGTCGCAGCCGTGTCAGTCGGTATCTTCAAAAGTCAGCCGGTGCTTGATCTCGACTACATCGAAGACAGCGACTGCGACACCGACATGAACGTGGTGATGACTGCAGCTGGGGGTTTTGTCGAACTCCAGGGCACTGCCGAAGGCGCGCCTTTCAGCCGCAGTGAGATGAACGCCCTGATCGAATTGGCGGAAGGCGGCATTCGCGACCTCATCGCCGCACAACGGGCCTCGCTGTCGAGCTAAGACCGGCATGCCCATCGGATTCCGGGCCGGTCGGCAGCAAACCGGCTACCAAACCTTCACCTTCCTGCATGTGAAGTGGCCAACATGGCTAGGTAGCCGGCTGCTTGGGTTCGATGGGCATTTGATTTTCTACCCTGCCGGCAGCCATATCCCGCCCCATATTGACCAGGTAGCCAATGGCTGCCATTACCGTATCAACCTCGTGCTATGGCAACCAGCCCGCGGCGGCGAATTTGTGTGCCATGATGTGCAGGGCCGGCCTTGCTGGTCGCTAGGCCGGCGTCTGTTCTTCTTCCGTCCCGATCAGATGACCCACAGTATCAGCCGCTGCGAAAGCCGGCGTTTAGTGCTAAGCCTGGGCTGGGCACTACGCGATCGATAGCCACGGCGCGATCAACCCGCCCCACTGCCCTCAATCACGGGTTTATCGCTAGGCAGCAATGTCGCGACAGGGACCGGTAGTTTCATCTTCTCTACGTCCTCCCGCATTACTTTGAGCAACGAGACGATATAGAGCAGCAGGACTACCGAGAAGGGCAACCCGGCCAGCACTACCACTGTTTGCATAGCCGCGAAATTACCGGCAAACAGCAAGCCAATCGTGACTGCCGTCACCACGACAGACCAGAAGACACGCAGCCAATTCGGCGCATCTTCATCCAGCTCGCGCCCCTTGCGCGACAGGTTGGCCAACATCACCGAACCCGAATCCGCCGGCGTAACAAACAGTACAAAGCCGACACAAATCGACAAGCCGATGACTATCTTCGAAAATGGATAATGCGCAAGTAGCAGGTAAATAGACATGGCCGGCTGCTCCAGCGCTGCTTTTGCCAGCATTGCATCTTGTTGATTCATCACCAAGTCCAACGCGCTATTACCGAACACCGATAGCCACACCAAAGTGAAACCCAGGGGGATCAACAACACGCCGCAGACCAGTTCGCGCACTGTACGACCACGGGAAATACGGGCGATGAACATGCCCACAAAAGGGCCCCATGAAATCCACCATGCCCAGTAGAACAAGGTCCACAGCCCCATCCAGGCTTCGCTCTTGCCTGATTGGCCGGTGTATACGTACAGATCAAAGGTCTTCAACACCAACCCATTAAGGTAGTCACCCACATTCTGGACGAGGCAATTAAGCAAATGCAGCGTATTGCCCGAAAAGAGGACAAACAGCAGCAAGCAGCAGAACAACACGATATTGAGATTGGAAAGCCGCCGGATACCGCGCTCGATACCCGATACCGCAGCCAGGGTCGCCACAAGGCTCATTACCAGGATCACGGCCAGCAGCCCACCCTGGCTGCTCGTCCAACCAAACAAATAGTTCAGGCCCGAATACACTTGCAGCGCGCCAATACCGAGGTTAGTAACCAGCCCCAATAGCGTTACGCAAATGCCGAAGCAATCTACGGCATTGCCAACGCCGCCTTTCATCAAGCGCTCGCCAAAAATCGGATAAAGCGCCGAGCGTAACGCCAACGGTTGGTTATGGCGGTAGGCAAAGTACCCCACCGCCAAGCCCACCAGCGCATAGATAGCCCAGCCATGCATGCCCCAATGCAGAAAGGTGAGTTGCAATGCCTGGCGCGCAACCTGCTGGGTATTGGGTTGCCCCTCGGGGGGATTGAATAGGTGGTCTATCGGCTCGGAAGCTGCGAAATAGAGCAGTGAAATACCAATACCCGATGAAAACAGCATGCCCGTCCAAGAAACAAAGCTGAAGGTGGGCCGCTCGTGATCTGCCCCGAGCCGCAGTTCGCCATAGCGCGAAAAGGCGACATAAACCACAAAGAACAGGTAAATCCCGATCGCCAGCATGTAGTACCAGCCAAAACCCCGCGACAATTGGCCCTGCGCTTTCGCCAGCCATGCACCGGCGTTATCGGGAAAGAGGATCAGCAATAAGGTCAGGGTCAGGCTCAGTACCGTCGAGCCCCAAAAGACCACAGGGTTCAGCTGAGCCCGCCTTGTTGTTTTTTCCATCAGTGCAGCAGTTGTCATCCAAACATCTCTCCATGCTCTGCAAGCCATTGTTTTGTTGTATTGGCAAAACGCCATCACACCCGGCTCCGCCAACCTGCGCCAGGAAATCTACATTTCACCAACGCCAGGGTCCATGTTTTTTTGTTTGAGTGTTCAATAAAAATACAATAGGGTGAGCAAATTGGCGGGAAGGCCAAGATCAACCAAGTAGCCTGTACTGACAGTGCTGATGACAACAGGAAAACCACCGAATGCCTCGCTTCGCCGAACAACAACTTTATCTGAATGGGCGTTACATCAATGCTCACAGCGGCGCCACATTTGAGACGCTGAATCCGGCAAACGGGGAAGTGCTGGCAATCGTACAAAGTGCCGCCAGGGAAGACGTGGAGCTAGCCGTCGCCAGCGCCGCCGAAGGCCAGAAGAAATGGGCTGCCATGAGCGCCATGCAGCGGTCTCGGGTCTTACGTCGTGCAGTGGATATCCTGCGTCATTGCAACAACGAACTGGCCGAGTTGGAAACCCTGGACACCGGCAAACCCCTGTCTGAAACCCGCAGTGTCGACATCCTCAGCGGAGCCGATGTACTGGAGTATTACGCCGGACTGATCCCCGCGATCGAAGGCACACAGATTCCCCTGCGCGAAAGCAGCTTTGTCTATACCCGGCGCGAACCCCTCGGTGTTGTTGTGGGGATAGGCGCGTGGAATTACCCCATCCAGATTGCCCTTTGGAAATCGGCCCCAGCCCTGGCCGCCGGTAATGCCATGATCTTCAAGCCCAGCGAAATCACACCGCTTTCCGCGCTGAAGCTGGCCGAAATCTATACCGAAGCCGGCTTGCCCGATGGCGTGTTCAATGTACTCAATGGGCGCGGTTCGGAAGTCGGCCAATGGCTGACCGAGCACCCAGCCATCGCCAAGGTCTCGTTTACCGGCGGGACAGCCACCGGCAAGAAAGTCATGGCCAGCGCATCGAGTTCTTCTCTGAAAGAAGTCACAATGGAATTGGGCGGTAAATCCCCGCTCATTATCTGTGCTGACGCCATCCTCGACCGTGCGGCCGATATCGCCGTCATGGCCAACTTTTTCAGCGTCGGGCAGGTTTGCACCAACGGGACGCGCGTGTTTATAGCGCGCCCTTTACAAGCCCCGTTCGAAGACAAGGTGGCTGAACGCGTCAGGCGAATCCGCATGGGTGACCCACTACATCCCGACACCAATTTTGGCCCGCTTTCAAGCTTTGCGCATTTGGACAAGGTCCTCAGCTATATCGAGCAAGGACGGCAACAAGGTGCACGGCTGCTGATCGGTGGCGAACGGCCCACGGCAGCCCCCTTCGCCAATGGCGCTTATGTCATGCCCACTGTGTTCACCAACTGTACGGACGAAATGGCCATCGTACGCGATGAAATCTTCGGCCCCGTGATGAGTATCCTGGTCTACGACTCAGAGGACGAAGTCATTGCCCGCGCCAACAACACCGACTACGGCTTAGCGGCGGGCGTCGTCACGCAGGACTTGGCCCGTGCGCACCGCATCATCCACCGCATGGAAGCAGGCATTTGCTGGATCAACACCTGGGGCGAATCACCGGCGGAAATGCCGGTTGGCGGCTACAAGCAATCGGGTGTGGGCCGGGAAAACGGACTGACAACGCTCAACCAATACACGCGTATTAAATCCGTGCAGGTCGAGCTGGGTGATTTCGCTTCCGTCTTCTAGACCTTTGTTGTTCCCAATGGCTAAGCGGGCCGTGTAGCTATCGGCCCCGCGTCAACTAAGCGATTCCCCCAAATAAAGAAGGAAGGCCTTGTACACGGGCCCCTCCCTCCCCATCACCGCGCGGAGAAGAGACATGGAATTCGACTACATCATCATTGGCGCAGGCTCGGCGGGTAACGTGCTTGCTACCCGCCTGACAGAAGACCCGGACGTTACCGTTCTGTTATTGGAAGCCGGTGGCCCCGACTACCGTTTCGACTTTCGTACCCAGATGCCGGCGGCCCTGGCCTACCCCTTGCAGGGGCGGCGCTATAACTGGGCCTACGAAACCGACCCAGAACCCTTCATGAACTATCGGCGTATGGAATGCGGCCGTGGCAAGGGTTTGGGTGGTTCATCGCTCATCAACGGCATGTGCTACATCCGAGGCAACGCACTGGATTTCGACCACTGGGCGAAAGCCCCGGGCTTGTCCGACTGGACCTATCTGGACTGCCTGCCCTACTTCCGCAAAGCCGAGACCCGCGATATCGGCAGCAACGAGTACCACGGCGACGATGGCCCCACCAGCGTCACCACGCCCAAGGCCGGTAACAATCCGCTGTTCCATGCCATGGTGGAAGCCGGCGTACAGGCCGGCTATGCCCGCACAGACGACCTCAACGGCTACCGGCAAGAAGGCTTTGGCCCGATGGATCGCACCGTCACCCCCGGTGGCCGCCGTTCCAGCACCGCACGTGGCTATCTGGACCAAGCACGTGATCGCGATAACCTGACCATCGTCACCTATGCCCTGACCGATCGCATCCTGTTCAGCGGTAAACGCGCCATCGGTGTGGCCTACCTGATCGACGACAGCGACAAACCCGTCATCGCGCACGCCAGCCGTGAAGTATTGCTATGCGGCGGCGCAATCGCCTCACCACAAATCCTGCAACGCTCAGGGGTTGGTTCCGCACCGCTGCTGCGGGAATATGGAATCCCCATCGTCCACGACCTCCCTGGCGTTGGCGCAAACCTGCAGGATCACCTTGAGATGTACCTGCAATACGCCTGCAAGGAACCCATCTCCCTCTTCCCTGCTTTGCAATGGTGGAATCAACCCGCTATCGGCGCGCAGTGGCTGTTATTGGGCAAAGGCATTGGAGCCAGCAATCAGTTTGAAGCAGGGGGGTTTATCCGCACGCGTGACGAATTCGAATGGCCGAACATTCAGTTCCACTTCCTGCCGGTCGCCATCAACTACAACGGCAGCAATGCCGTCAAAGAGCACGGCTTCCAGGCACACGTCGGTTCCATGCGCTCGCCAAGCCGTGGCCGCATCCACATAAAGTCGCGTGACCCACGCCAACACCCCAGCATCTTGTTCAACTACATGTCGACCGAACAAGACCGGCAGGAATTCCGCGACGGCATCCGCATCACCCGCGAAATCATGTCGCAGGCTGCACTCGAACCCTATCGGGGCCGCGAACTGAGCCCAGGCGCCTACCTCAAGACCGACGACCAGCTCGACGCCTTTGTCCGCGCCCACGCCGAAACCGCCTTCCACCCCTCCTGCTCATGCAAGATGGGGGAGGACCACATGGCAGTTGTGGACGGTCAGGGCCGGGTGCATGGGTTGGAAGGGCTGAGGGTAATCGACGCCTCCATCATGCCGCGCATTATTACGGGCAACCTCAACGCCACCACCATCATGATTGCCGAGAAACTCGCCGATCGCATTCGCGGCCGTACGCCCTTGGCGCGCAGCGATGCGTCCTACTATGTCGCTAAAAACGACAAGACATGCAACCTGCCTGAGTTCGCAGCGGCTTAACCACAGTCCACGAAACAACTGCCAACGTTATTGCAGTTACTCCAGCCTGGGCACAACCCAGGTTGGAGTAAAAACATAATCGTTAAAAAGATTCAGGCGGTTTTTAAATCATGCAAAAACATAGGTAATTGCGTTAAAACCAAGCACATTAAAAACCTCTATATGAATAAGGTTTTAAGAGCCTGTATAAAATCTGCTACGCGTCCGTAATATGGCATTAAAAAACTCTTCGGAATGTTTATTTATCCTGTCGGTGGCTAATACGCTTCCGCTGCCATCACGTACTTAAAATCAAATCGAGTTGACAGGCCCGTCAATAGCTATTAGTCTGCGCGCCCGGCACTATTGGATAATCCTTTTGGCGCCTTGCCACAAGCCAAGGTATCCCGCATTTAACCCAAAATCGTTCGCACCAGATCACTACTGCTTGATGCGCTTACAGAAAAATAACTGGCGACCTTAGCCCCAGCATTCTCTCCTACCAAGTCACAGCCAAAAGTGACGAGCAGCAATCAAAGTATTAATCTCACTCAACACTCGAAAGAATATGTGGCGCAATTTCTATCGTGCGCCCTAACGCAGACTGTTTCCATACCATCTGAAAAATAGATGAGTAAGCAATGAACAGGTTATTTCTTGCATTTTTATTAGGTGTGTTTCTTATTCCCACCGGCTTTGCCGGTACGGCTGGCCCATGTGAAGAAGAAGGATATTTCTACACCTATACACCAATGTTATGGTACCGAGCACTTCCAGTCAGGCGGACCTGTGTAGGTTCAACTGTACAGGCCGCACTTGATTCCGCGGCCGCACTGTAGAACGATTCCCAACCCAGCATCAGGGCAATATTTAAAGACCGGCTTCTATTCCAACAATGGCTGGATTGTTCGCGCTGATTGAATATTGACCCACCGGGGGTACGCCATTACACATAAGAACTTTGGTGATTGGTTAGCGTGGCTACTAGAGACAAGAACCTGTCCTCGATGCGAGTCTCACAAGGACCACGAGACATAAAGGTTGGGTACAGTCGACTCTCCTAACCACTTAAAGCCGGTGCCAAAGTAATTCGCACCGACTTTGTTTACACGGTTGCTTAAAAGATGTCGGCATAAAGTTATACAGCACAATTGAAGAAACGAGCCTGGCTGCGCTTGATATGCCTTGCATTCTACAAAGGGCAAACTATATTTCCTGTCCCTAGCAGTAAAATGTAAACCCATTTAAAGCGCGCCCTTGAGCGCGCTTTTTTTTGCGCTGCATTTGTCATGCCCCCCACTTTCAGTCACCGTCCCCTTTAGCATTTGGAGGTTCAGCAGGCTGAATGACAGACTGAGTATTCTTCGCCAGCGACAGCGGGTATGCACCCAGAACCTGTTTAAAACCTCGCGCGTTATAGTGCTAGACGGTAAAAAAGACAGAAGACGCGAAGTCTAGTGCTGTACGTTTTATTCAGCGGGAGAATCAACCTCGATGAGTTAGGCCCGCCTGCCACCGCCGACAGCGACTTATTTTATTCAAATAGGTAATTAATACATCCGCGTCGATAGATACTTTTCTTCAAAGCAGCAATCTCTGCACCCTGTACCTGCTGCCGTATTTGCGATCGTTCCGCGTCCATTGGTGCGCTGGACAGTCTTCTGGAGCGAACATCCACAATGAATTCCCGGAGAGCATTTGTGGACAAACATACGGGCGGGCCAAAGGAGGTTCTCGCGCCAGCTACATGATCTATTTCCAAAGCATTAAGTATTTGCATGATCGATTCTCACATGGGGTTAAGAACCTGTTTACGATCTTGCTGCGCATCGGCAATATGGCGTTGAAAACACCCTCGCAATGCTCATTTACCACTTGTAAACTCCGCTTCCTCGGCTGTTTTCGCCTTATCTTGCCTTAGCTCGCGAGACTTTAGACAGGTTCTAAGAAAAACCAAGGCGCAACATGGCCTTACATTAGAAAGGCCTGATGCACACAAGTTCGGCCTGCTACTTCATTTTGTTTTTTTCTTGCACGCAAGACTGATCCTAAGAACCTGTACAAAAGCGTTCTTTAGCAGGGTGAGGCGCAGCGCAGAAACCGGGAGGTACGCTTGGACATAAAGCTTTCGCGCAGCACATGAGCTCAATCATGGCTGCGCAATAGGATCCTAGAGAGGTTCTTAGCGGGATTCAGGCGTTGAATGCTTCTCCGCCATGAACTGATAGCGGGTCAACACACCTTCAATGCGAGTGTCGCAGTCGAAGTGCGCCATCAACCTGGTCATTACTTCGCTCACTTTGCCGCAGGCAGAGGCAGTGCCATCCCCCAACTCGCACGACATCGCCTCCAAAACGCCTTGCAACGCCTGGGTCTGCCTGCTGATCACCGCGTGGCATCGGACATCGCATTCCATTCGTTCATCTAGTGCGCCTTCGCACCCGCCTCGGTTATTTCCTTCTTGTTCCAGATCTCCATCAGTTCAAGAATTTCGCTGAGATGGCTTTCGAAGATCTGCACCAAGCGCGGTTCGAAATGGACGCCGGAACCATTGTGTATCTCCAGCATGGCTTCGTCTATGTTCCATGCTTTCTTGTAGGGGCGCTTCATGGTGAGGGCGTCAAACACATCGACCAAGGCGACGATGCGGGCCGACTCGGGAATGGCGGTGCCTCTCAGCCCAGCCGGGTATCCGCTGCCATTCCATTTTTCGTGGTGATAGCGCGCTATTTCAGCCGCCAATACAAAAATCGGTGAATGACACTTGCTCAGGATTTCGTAGCCGATTTCGGGGTGCCGCTTCATGGTTTCCCATTCTGCGCTCTGCAACTGGCGCGGCGCTTGCAGAATGGCGTCGGGGATACCGATCTTGCCCACGTCGTGCATGGCTGCAGCAAATTCAATCCGCTCCGACATGGCATCAGACCAACCCACAGCGCTTGCCAGGGCACGAGCATAGGCCGCCATGCGCCAGATATGGACGCCGGTATCAGAATCGTTGTAAAGCCCGGCGGTCCCCAACATGTAGATAGCTTCGCGCTGGCTTTCTTCCAGCTCTTTTGCCCGCACCAGCGACAGATGGGTCTGTACCCGGCGTAATACGACCGGCGCAGAAACCGGCTTCAGGATGTAATCCACCGCGCCGGCATCGAAACCAAGCGATTCGTCCTCTACGTCCGCCATGGCCGTGACGAAAATCACCGGGATATTCTCAGTAAGGCGGTTGGATTTGATGTTTCGGCATACCTCATAACCATCCACGCTGGGCATAGCGACATCCAGCAGCACCAAGTCGGGTAGATGCCTGGTGACGGCCTCCAGGGCTTTATCGCCGCTGGATGCGAAAATCAGTTGGTAATGGTCTTTCAGGATCTGCCGCAGCAACTGTAGATTGTTGGGTTCATCATCAACCACCAGGATTTTCTTTTGCATGGCTATTGCTCCTCAAGGGCGGCCAGCTTGCAAGCCAACACCGTTGCTTCCTGTTTCGCTGCTTCGAAACGAAAAGCTTCTAACTCCCTTTGAATTGGCGCGAGTTCCGCCGAACTGACATAGCGTGCAAGCTCTTCAAGTATGGGTTCGACAACATCGGGATTAAGCTCATCCAATGCCAGCAGCAACGCTGCAAACAACTGGCCAGTGGACTTCGTACCCGATTCCGCAATAGAGGCCACATCGGGGCCTCTATCAGGAATACGAAGCTGGCCAATAGCAGTAGTGGTGGCCCGAAGCGCTTGCTCCAAGTCATCCAGCCTCGATTTGACGGTGCTCTGCTGGCCGGCTTTCATATCTGCATCGATTTCCGCCGCCAAGCCGGCCACGCCTTCGATAAACAAATTGCCCGCGACACCCTTCAGAGCATGCGCTGCGGCCCGCACCTGCTCAAAGTCATCCGATGCCATCAGCAGCCGCCTCATCTTCGTTGCATCATTTCCATGCTGTACGGTAAAGGAAGCCAGCGCCCTGGCATAAGGCAGCGCACCGCCCCAGGTATTGAGCGCACGCCGTACGTTGACGATCCCTTCAATGGGCGTAAAGTCCAACTCAACGGGAATCTCCAGGCTGAACTTTTGGGCGGCATTGGGTTTACCAACGCCTGCGGGGACAATCTGCTCCATTGAAGCAAACAGGCAATTGAAGTCGATAGGTTTGACTTCCACGCCATCCATGCCGGCGGCCAGGCACCGTTGATAATCCTCATTCATCACACTGGCTGTCAGGGCGAGTATGGGCGTATGCCGGCCGGTGCCCGCTTCCAGCTCGCGGATCTTGCTCGTCGCGGCCCAGCCATCTTTCTCCGGCATCATCACGTCCATGAGTATCAGGTCGAAGTTACCTGCCTGGTATGCATCCAATGCTTTCTTGCCATCCGGGTACCATTCCACCACATGACCCTGACGTTTCAACCGAAGCAGCGCCAAGGTTGCATTGGCGTGGATATCCTCGGCCAGCAAGACATGAAACAGGCGAGGCGACACATATTCATCCACCATCGCATAACCGTTTTCATACAGGCACTCAGCCTTGCGGGGGGCTTCGGGCAGCAAGGCGGTGAAATAGAAAGAGGACCCCTTGCCCAGCTCACTCTCAATCCAAATCTTTCCGCCCATCAATTCCACAATCTGTTTTGAGATGGTCGTCCCCAGCCCAGTGCCGCCAAAGCGCCGGGTAGTACTGACGTCCGCTTGTGTAAACGCCTCGAATACATTGGTGATTTGCTTGGGCGTCATGCCGATGCCCGTATCCGTAACGGCAAACGTCACCATATCTGGCCGGTTGCTGGGCCGAACAGAAAGGGTAATGCTGCCCCCCTCGGTGAATTTGATGGCGTTGCTCACCAGGTTCAAAATCACCTGCCGCAACCTGGCAGGGTCGCCCGTTACACGAATCGGCAACGTAGCGTCGTAATCGATACGGACTTGAAGGTTTTTTTCGGCAGCCTGATGTTCGATGGTGGTCAGTGCATCGGTTAGCGCATTGGGCAGGTGGAAACTGACCGATTCCAATGAAAACTTGCCGCTTTCGAGCTTGGATACATCCAGCACATCGTTGATGATGCCCATCAACGCATTTGCCGATCGCAGAATGGTCTGCACATACTTATGGGCCGAGGAGGAAAGGCTTTGGTCGTGTAGCACGAACTCGGCAAAACCGATGATGGCGTTCATCGGCGTACGTATTTCGTGACTCATGTTGGCCACAAATGCCGCCTTGGTCTTGGCCCCCGCCTCGGCATCTTCCTTCGCCCGTTTCAACTCGGTGATATCAGCGATGATGCCGACGAACATCGGCTCGCCCGCCACCCGCATAGCGCCAACAGACAAGTGCATGGGGAAGGTCAAACCGTCTTTCTTCCGCCCTTCCACCTCGCGCCCCCGGCCAATCACCCTTGGCTCTCCCTCCTTGAGGTAACGGGAAAGATACCCATCGTGCTCGGCATGATACGGATTCGGCATCAGTATATTGACGTTCTGGTGCACCACTTCGTCGCTGCCATACCCAAACAGGACTTCTGCCGCCGAGTTGAACGACTGCACGATGCCGGATGCATTGATGGTGATAATGGGGTTGACCGCGGTATCAAGAATAGCCCGCGATGTCTCCAGGCTGGCTGCCAGCCTTTCCTCGGCGGCTTTCAGCTTGCTGATGTCAGCGATGATGCCGACGAACATCTCTGAACCCGACACCTTCATCTGGCCCACGGAGAGGTGCATCGGAAAAGTGGATTGGTCTTTTCGCCGACCAATCACTTCCCTGCCACTGCCAATCACACGCGGTTCGCCGCCTTCCAGATAGCGCTTGATATAACCATCGTGGCTTGAACGGTAGGGTTCGGGCATCAGCACATTGACTTTTTGCCCTACCACCTCCTGCCAGTCATAGCCAAACAGCACTTCCGCAGCCGGGTTGATCGAGCGGATAAAGCCTGTCGCATCAATCGTGATGATGGGGTTCACCGCCGTATCCAGAATCGCGCGGGTGGTTTCCAGGCTGGACGCGAGGTTGGCTTCTACCATCTTCTGCCCAGACAGATCCACCACCGAGCCGACAAAGACACGCTCTTCACTCAAGCAAACTTCATTGACGGCAAGCCAGATAGGGAAGTTGCTACCATCGCGGCGCCTGCCAATAACTTCCCGGCCCTTGCCAATAACGCGGGGGTCGCCAGCCTTGGCGAAACGCGCCAGATATTCATCGTGTTCCGAGTGATAGGGCTCGGGCATCAACATCGACACATTCTTGCCGACGACATCGGATTTCGAATAACCGAATATCCGCTCGGAAACCGCGTCGAAGGAACGAACCTTACCCAGCTCATCAATCGTTATCGTACCGACAGTGCTGATAGTGCTGTTTGTCGATTCCACTTTGTTGCTTGGCATTTTGCTTCCTGATCGGCGTAATAGTGGCGGCAGCCTGAGCGCAGGCACCGCTCACTTTTCCACGTCGGTCAACTGCTTGTATTCCGCGTGCTTGCCTTAGGCAATCGTTGCGGATACTCGTTGCAAAAGGGCGCAACGCAGGCAACCTTGCAGGCCAGACGACGCATGGGAGGGTGAGACCCCCACGTTTGTTATCGGGGCCACGCTAATGCCGATGAAGCTGCGGCCATTCGTCCATTTCCTGGGTGAAGGCAAGGGATATGTCTGGTAGCCACAACCACCAGACACGGCAAGATGTATGACTGGATTCCTCGTCCCTAATGCGCATCCTCAATGGACATGCGTTCGCCGTCTGACTTACCGACTATTTGATTTCGTGATAGCTCAATGCATAGCGGAAACAATGGCACCGCCACGGGCCAACCGCAGCATGCCCACCACGCTGCCAAAACGCAGGAAACAAGCAAGGTGGCAATAGGGAAGCCTAGGATTCGGACTCATCTGCCTGAGTGCGCAAAACGGAAAAGGTTTCGCGCCTCCCCGATTAAACCTGTGCCCTACTTGGAGGATGATTTTTCATGACAAGCCTTGTAGGATCGCGCCCCGGGCAAGCAGACATGCTCGAAGGGCTGCCAGATATAGCTGCCTTTACAGAATGCCCTATCGTAATAAATAGAAGATTTACAGCTATGCTCCCAAAGCCAAGGGAAATCCCCATCGGGCCGACGATGCTAAAGCCTTGCGGCCCAGCGTCTTTGAAGGCTCGTACTGACAGGTAAACGCGTTATGCCCAAAGTGGGAATGCAACCGATCCGTCGCTCGCAGCTGATTGAGGCCACGCTGAAATCCATTCACCAAGTGGGGCTGGGCGACGCCAGCCTAGCCTATATCGCCCGACAGGCCGGGTTGTCCAACGGCATCATCAGCCACTATTTCCAGGACAAAAACGGCTTGCTGGAAGCCACCATGCGTTACCTGATGCAGTCGCTAACCCAAGCACTGCGCGAGCGGCGGGCTTTGCTGGACAACACCGATGCAAAAGCACACCTGCGCGCCATCATCGAAGCCAACTTCACAGAAAGCCAGGTAAATAGCCCCGCTATCCAGACCTGGCTAGCCTTCTGGGCTACCAGCATGCATCACCCTGCCCTGCAACGCCTACAGCGCATCAACAATCGCCGCCTGTATTCAAACCTCTGCTTTCACTTCCGCCGCGTATTGCCAACAAACAAAGCACGCCCTGCCGCGCACGGCCTTGCTGCCCTCATTGATGGGCTATGGCTGCGAGGCGCATTGGCCGGGGGCACGTTTGATACCGAATACGCGCTCACCATCGCATTCGACTATCTGGAAGAACGATTGGGTAGCACAGCAACCTAAGAATCTGTTTACCCTCTTATGTAATCCAGGCGGCGGCGTACACTGGATAATGCGTATTCCAGCTGTATTTTCAACGCCGTATCATCGATGCGAAGCAACAGGTTCTGGGTATTTGCCTGTTGCCTTGGCGCAAGCAGACTTTCAAGCGACCTATTCCCCTATACGGCTGCACAGCAAAATCTCGAATTGATAGCCGAGAGGCATTCACATCACCACATTGCGATAAATAGACCATGCAACAGCAACTAGACCCTAAAGGCATTCTGCTTCTCACCGGTACACTCGGTTCGGGCAAAACCACCGTCGCCACCGAAGTAGGGCGTCAACTCGAAGAAACAGGCGTTGCCTCGGCCGTCATCGACCTCGATTGGCTATGCTGGGCAAACCTGGGTGACAGCTTTCCTGACCACCAGTACGACCAGCTCATCCTTCAAAACCTGCTGTCGATCTGGCCCAATTTCTGCGCGGTTGGCGTGGAATACCTCGTTCTGCCACGAGGGCTATTGGATAACACGCTGCCAGTGGCTTTGCGACAGGCTTTTCTCCAGACGCCTCTCACCGTAATTCGCCTGCATGCCTCACTGCAAACCGTCGAAGCGCGACTGACACGCCGCGATACAGGCGAGACGCTAGACGAACATCTACGGGAAAGCGCACCGATGACCGCCACGATAGAAAACCTGAAACTGGAAGATGCCGTGGTGCATAACGATGGCCAATCTGTCGCAGACGTCGCCCAACAGATTCGAGACATACTGGCTTGGCAGTAAACGACCTGGCCTTTGCGATATGCAGCGGAGGCCTGGCCTGCCTTGCCAAACTATGCCCCCAACTGCACGAGTGAACTTCCTGAAAGACTTCCAGTCCAGCGCTATAAAGCGCCCAGCCTGAAATAGATGCCTTTGCTTACCACCGGAGAATGCCATGACTCAAAATGACTGCGCTGTGCGGCGTATTGAGTACCCTGAACTATTCTAATTTTCACCTCAGCCTAAGTTTGGTTACACAATGCTTCAAAAAACATTCATCCTCGCAACTATGCCTTTGGTCTTCCTTGCAGAAGCGCAGGCAACATCCACGCCCTCTTCCTATTCCCCATCATGCAATGGCCTACAGGGGCCAGCGCTCGACAAATGTTCGCGTTTACGCGATGCAAATAACTGTGAAACCCGTTTTACGTGGAACGATCGCAACGAGTGTCTAAGAAATAAAAACCGGTTAAGCTATAAGATCGAAATTTCGCCAGAAAACCCCGTTGATCTAAAGCCAAAAAAGCGGCATGTTCCGGCGGAAAAACAGCATTCGCCTGACAACAAACCTATCTGCTTCACACGATCTGACACCGGCGAAAAGGTTTGCACCAAAAGCGATCCCAAGCCACCGTTCAAATAATGGCTTATTGCCTATTCGCTGCCATCTTCATCAAGCCATTAATAGCCTTGAATTAGGAGACGTGCTGCTATGGATTTAAAGCCATAACAGCACGAAAAAGCCCGTACCAACGCTCCGTTCATAAACACCGCTCCAAATCTTCTTTGAAGCCGCCATCCGGCAGTCGGTTACTTCTCATTGCGATAGTAAATTCGTGCAATTAGGTGCTACAACCTAACTAGCATCGCATAACGCAAAACCTTATCAAACCTGCCAATCTAGCCAAATAAAAGCAAGCACCTCAATCTGCTTATTTAATTGGTCATAAATTTTAGATTAGTAGATTTATAAAGCTAGAAAATAAAGAGGAGATATAAATTGAACGCAGAAACCATAAAACTGACTCAGGAATCATGGAAGAAAGTAGCGGCCATTGCACCACAGGCAGCCGCACTTTTTTATGAGAATCTCTTTACTGCAGATGCCAGCCTTAAACCCATGTTTAAAGGAAATATGGAGGAACAAGGCCAAAAACTGATGCAGATGATTGGTGCAGCCGTAAGCAAATTGAATAACCAGGAAACACTGATTCCTATTCTTCAGGCGCTGGCAAAACGCCATGCTGGGTATGGTGTTAAGCCATCGCATTATCAAACTGTCGGTGCCGCCCTAATCCAAACGCTGGAGCAAGGGCTGGGCAATGACTTTACACCGGCAGTGAAAGCCGCATGGGTCGAAGTGTATGGCGCAATGGTCGGCGTCATGGTGTCCGCATCAGCTCATTAGGTCAATCCACCACGCAAGCAAAGGCCCGTGCTTTCTCCGCGGGCCAACCCCAAGCAATGCATAACACCGGTGCGATGGAGTTTCAAACATCCCCACACTACACCTGCCAATGAAACTAGCAGCCTAAACAACAAATAAATGCTTTAGGCGCAGCGTACTTGTCATTCGAAATTTAGATGTATAACTTGATTTGAATACAAAAAGCATCAACACCGTGCTTAGCCGTAGCGCAAAATCCAGGGTACTTTGCTTCAACGTCGGGGCAGTACAGCAGGTCGTACGAATTAAGCGTTCGCCAATTATTTGACGAATATTATTGAATGAAGTCCCTGTCATTCGTACCCCTTTCCCTAAAGAAGGTTCACCGCATTGTGTAAAAAAGTCTCAATGCTGTCTGAGGGTTGACAACCTCACCTCAATTGAGGCTTTATAATTCTGTACCATCGTTCTGGGCGCTCTTATTTTTTAGTCATTATTTGCCCATAGCCATTCTCACTCACCCGCAGGAGAAGCAAATGAAGCAATACGGTGCTGAATTCCTTGGAACTTTTTGGCTTGTTCTTGGGGGGTGTGGCAGCGCAGTACTCGCCGCCGCCTTCCCAAATGTAGGCATCGGCTTGCATGGTGTATCACTGGCCTTCGGCCTGACAGTACTCACCATGGCTTACGGTATTGGCCATATTTCTGGCTGCCATCTGAATCCCGCCGTCTCTATCGGCTTATGGGCAGGCGGTCGCTTCCCTGCCAGCAAACTCGTCCCCTATATCATTGCGCAGGTTTTGGGCGCTATTGCCGCAGGCGCCGTTTTATATTTCATTGCCAGTGGTGCAGCAGGATTTGACGTTACCAAGGGCTTTGCTTCAAACGGTTACGATATCCATTCGCCGGGCGGCTATTCAATGGCAGCGGGGTTGGTCACTGAAGTAGTCATGACCATGTTCTTCTTATTGGTTATTCTCGGTTCAACCGATAAACGCGCCCCAGCCGGGTTCGCCCCCATCGCCATTGGCCTTGCACTCACCCTTATCCACCTTATCAGCATTCCTGTGACCAATACTTCAGTCAACCCCGCACGCAGCACAGGGGTAGCGCTTTTTGTCGGTGGATGGGCGATTGAACAACTCTGGTTATTCTGGGTTGCGCCGATTGCTGGCGCTGTGCTCGGTGCTATTACCTACCGCTTTATTGGAAGTGAGACTCCTTAATCGGATAGCACTAAAACCCAATAAAGATTGTATTGCAGAACAATTTGGCCTTTGTGTTGCTTAAATAAGTAACACAAAGGCCAAATTTATTTAGCTCATGCTCTGACTATCTGCTACTCACATTTAAACAGCATATATATTTTCCCTTCAACATCTGTATCAAAACGGAATGTTCCATTACCCGCCGCTTTAAGCAATTTGTTGGCCACATTCTTGGCGGTTTGTTCAAGTTCTGAACTTGATTGGTCGTCATTATTAATGACAATCAATCGTTTACCTTGATTATCACAAGTCTTATTTGCCTGCTTAATTGCACCATCCAGCGCCTCTCTGGCGGTCGATGCTGTTGCTGTCAGCTCGTAAAGACCGTTTTCCCGCGGCAGCACAGTAGTATGCAAAGATGAACAACCTGCCAACAATATGCCTGCAACGACACCTGCAACAGCATATTCACGATTGGCGTATTTCATTAAATCACTCCTGAACTGAAAAACTCTAATTTTCAAATATTGTTTGGAGAAAGTGCGTTGCTCACAAAGCAAACTATTTCTGGCTGATGTCACATATTTTATTAGACTGTTCCTTATCGCCAGCTCAATAGGCGGATTTAAAAACGAACCTGACGGATTTTTATTTATCACTGGATGGTAAATCCATTGGCAAGACTGTAATTCATCCCGGTTCGTTCGGTAAATACCTCGATGGGGGTTTTATATCCATGTCGCTTTCTTGGGCGATGATTCAA